>CALWOZ010000013.1 GCA_944383305.1 uncultured Clostridia bacterium
TATACAATATTGTAGTATTATTACTATCAAAAAGCATATTGAAAAGTTTTCAATATGCTTTTTGTCTACAAACTGAAAGGAGTTATAAAAATAACTCCTTTTTATTATTAATTTCAATTAATCTATTCATATTGTTTTTCAAGATAATTATAAACAAGTCTTGCAATTCTTTTTTCTCAAATCGTTAAAAAACTAATTGCAAAAATATCAAATAAAAATAATATGAATAGTTGTTTAAATAGTTGTCTATTTTAATATTTTTTAAATAATATTTAACCACAACTAAAGATATATATCCTTTTTTATTTTTCTTTTAAACCTAATGTAATTATTTCTTTTTTACCTAATTTAATATTATTGTCTAATTTTCTTATTTCTTTTTCTTCTAATAAATCTAGCTCTACAATATTCATATCTGTATTTATTTGAAGATTAGAATCTTCACTTGCAAGGTTAAACCATCTAGTAACAATATATTTACTATCATAGCTTAATTTAAGGGCTGAGTTGGCAACTTCTAAATGGCTTGTATCTAATAATTGATATCCACTTTCAAGGCTACCTGAGTGTAAATGTGTAGTAGCATAAGTCCAATATATTTGATATTGATAAGCTAATTTATAAGACTTATATACCTCTTTATCTTTACCGTGTGGTATAATAGCAAATTCTACTTGTCTTTGTCCTAAACATTGAGCCTCTGGTGTTAAAAATACACCCCAATCTCCAAGTTCTCTAACACCTCTATGAATAGTAACTGCAATAGTATTTTTGCCATCTCTTAAGATTTCATATTCATTTAACCCTTTGTTTGCAATAGTTAAACCACATTCATCTGTATGAACGTTAACAAATGCTTGTTGATGTTGAGCGTTACAAGGATTTTCCCATACTTTATCTGGAGTATTATTTCTTTTAGCCACCTCAAAAATAGAGTCTGCATAATGATATGGTGTGTTTAAATTAGTTTCAAATAAAACTCTTATTCTGTGGTCTAAAGCTTGATTATTAAAATTAGCTACTGCTTTTATAACTGGATTTGATTTTTCAAATGTATATTTTACAGTTATAACTTGTTCTATTAATTCATCTACTCTTGTAGCTTTTCTATTTTTAAATTCTACAAGGTCTTGAATTTCTTTATCTAATATTTCGTTAGCTTTTTTAGGAACTTTCATTGTATGTGTCACACCTACAACTACTCTATAAGGTTCATTTTCTATTATCTCTATTTTAGCTTCTACACCTTTTGTAGTAATAGGCTTTTCACCAACTGGCATAAAATAAATATATTCATTACCTATGTCACCACAGTCTTCAAATATACCAAGATTATTCCAACTTTTATTATTAGACTTATCTAAAAGATTAAAGCTTCCATCTTTATTAAAGTCTATTTCATAAAAAGGTGTATTTATTTTATTATCTTTAACAACCATATATTCATTGTTAGGTTTATTTTCTTCGTTAGGTATAAGTGCAAAACTTTCAAAACTAAACGATTTAATATCTACAACTTCTAAAGTTACTTTCACTCTTTTAGCAATATATGGGTCTCTAAATTTATCTTTTGGTAAATCATAGTTAAAATAATTTGGTATAACTGTTACTTTAGCATTAACTTCTTCACCATTAGCATTTACAACTTTGTATTTTGGTAATTGCATTTCATTTAATTCTTTAACTATTCCAGCTACTGTGCCTTCTTTAAAATATTTTTTAAATACTTCAACATATATTTCTACAACACCAGAACGTTTGTCTGCACTTGTATTTGTCACAATAAATGGTATTGCATCTTTATTTATCTTTTCAAAATTTTTAGTATCTACTTTAGATTTTAAATAATCAAGACTTTCATCTATAATGTGTTTAGCTACATTTTCGGCTTTTTCAAATCTTGTTACCATTTCTCTATGAACGTCATCAACACTACAACCACAAATACTGTCGTGAGGGTGGTTTTCCATTAAAAGTTTCCAACCATACTTAAATAAATGATGTGGATATTCTTTACCATTAGCATAAGCCATAGTAGCCAAAGGCTCTGCAACTTTTTCAAAAAGCATTTGACACTTAGCGTTCATTTGTTTTATATAAATACGAGAAGATGCAGTATTTGCAAGTGTATACCAACCATCTGTTTGTTGACTTCTAAGCTCACCTATAATAGTTGTCATATTATCTTTTAGCTCTGTATTTAACGCTTTAATATAATCTTCAAAGTTAGAATGTATAAACTCTACCTCTGGATAAACTTTTTTAGCTGTTTCTATTGCTTTTGATAAGTCTGTTTGAACTGGTTGATGGTCACAGCCATTCATAAACAATAGGTGAGATGTACTAGCATATTTAGAGGCATCTGCTAATTTTTTATCCCAATATTCTTTAGCCTCTTTTTCATCTGTAGGTATATGTATACCGTTACTATACCAGTTTGCAAAGAGTATACCCAAAATAGAAGAACCATCTTCAGAGCTCCAGTACATTTCAGAATATGGAGATTCATATGTATCACTTTCACTAACTTGATTATTAAATCCTGTTGGTTTAACTCCACGTCCAAAAACAGCTGTATCTATCCCTGCTTTTTTTAGCATTTGAGGAGCTTGTCCCATATTACCAAAAGAATCTGGAAAGTATCCTACTTTACATACCTCTCCATATTCTCTTGCAAGTTGGTGTCCTATTTGTAAGTTTCTAACATTAGCTTCACTACTTGTTAAAAATTCGTCTTGTAATATAAACCAAGGTCCAATATGTATTCTTTTTTTCTCAATTAAATTTTTAAGTCTTTCTTTATTTTCTGGTCTAACTTGTAAATAATCTTCTATTAATAAAGTTTGTCCATCTAAATGAAAACTTTTATAATCTTTATCATTTTCTAAAGTTTCTATTAATGTATCAAAAAATTCTATTAACAACATATGATGCTTTTCATATGGTAAGTACCATTCTCTATCCCAATGACTATGAGAAATAATATGTGCTTTTTTCATAGTTTACCTCCGTATACTAATGTTAAAGTTAATTTATTAAAATAGATTTGTTTCTATCTTTAAGGTATATTATATATAAATATATTCTTTATGTCAAACATATATAATATAAATAAAACTGTTTATTATCTAACTAATAAACAGTTTTATTTATATTTATTAACAATATTTTTTTACAATATTTTTCATCTGTTCCCACTTATTTTCCATATCTAAAACTAACTTAAATTGAGTTCTAGCTCTATCTAAATTATGGTTATCTCTATCTATTTTAAAATAAGTATCTCCTTGTAAATAGTCTGTTAAAAATCTTATACCACACTCTAAAGTTATTATTTTAGCACCCATAGGTAACATTTCTTTTTCTTTATCTGTAAGATTACCCTTTACACCTTCTATAAAGCCTTTTGTATAAGCCTCAAAAAGCTCCATACTACACTCTACTTTAGAAAGGTCTTGTTCATCTTCTAATGCTGTACTAGCTCCAAACCTTATAGAATCACCAAAATCATTTAAAAGTGTCCCAGGCATTACTGTGTCTAAATCTATAACACATATTGCTTTTTTTGTTTTATTATCTATCATAATATTATTAAGTTTTGTGTCATTGTGAGTAACTCTAAGAGGTATTTCTCCTTTTTCTAATAAATCACATATAATATGACAGTCTTTTTCTCTATTTAATACAAAATCTATTTCTTCTTTAACATTTTTAACTCTATTTACAGCATCTTTTTGTATAGCCTCTTTTAATTTATTAAGCCTATCTACTGTATTATGAAAATTAGGTATAGTTTCATATAATGTGTTAGCAGGGAAGTTTGATAAAAGCCTTTGAAAATTTCCAAATGCTACTGCACTTTCATAAAAATCTTGTGCATTTTGTACTAAATCATATGTAGTAGCATCTTCTATAAATTTATATACTCTAAAGCAATCACCATCTTTATCTTTATAATAATTTTCTCCGTTTTTAGTAGGTATAATATTAAGTGTTTCTCTTTCTGGATTTCCTCCATTTTCTATCACTATTTTTCTAATATATGAGGTTACGTTTACTACATTTTCCATTAATTCATCAGGATTTTTAAATATATTTGTATTTATTTTTTGTAAAATATACTTTTTATTTTGTTTATTTTCTGTTTCACATACAATACAAAATGTATCATTAATATGCCCTTTTTTTAAAGGTTTTTTATCTATAACTTTGCCTTCAAAATCAAAATTTTGTATAGCTAAATCTATTTGACTATTTATATCCATATTACCCTCCATAGTTGTAGTATATTAATACTCTAACTATATTACATAAATTTTCATTTTATAATAAATATATGAATTTTTATAAAATTAATAACGCAAATATAAAAATGCATAGAAAACTCTTTGCATTTTTAGTAAATTTAATATAAAAACTAAAATTTTATATAAATACATTAATTAACAGTATATATAATATCATTATATTATATATTTGTCAATAATCTCCTATTATGTATCATTTTATAATAAGGTTTATATAGTTTTTATTTTAAATATAAAATAATAATACTTAAATATATCTATACATATAAGCATCATTTTTAAATATACTATATCTACTATAAAAATAGATATTATTATCATAGTAGACGATAATAACATTAAAAATATTTTTGTTTTTAATGGCATTTCTCTATTTTTTACAAAATTTTCCAAATTATTTTTATATATATTAGAATTAATAAACCACTTATGAAATTTATCTGAACCTTTGGCAAAACAAAATGAAGATAATAATAAAAATGGTGTAGTAGGTAAAATAGGTAAAGCTATTCCTACTATTCCTATACATAACATAGTAAAAGCTATAAATAAATATATATATTTCAAAATATCACCTAATTCCTATATTTTTACTATTAATTATATGTTATATTTATTATATTGTCAATTTTAAAAATTTTACCATTTTTGTTATATATATCAAAATAATACTTTATCTTTCAGTATTTTTATTGTTTTAATGTACAAAATATTATTGTAATACAAAAAATAAAATTTAATTACTCTCTTAAGGAGGTTTATATATGAAATTTAATAGAGTATTACCTTTTGCATTAATGTGTTTAGGATTTTCTCTAACAGGTTGTGGAAATAATAATAACACTAATAATGAAAATACTACTATGGTAGAAACTACTACAAATTCATCTATATCTAACAATATTAATGGTGTTTTTGACGGATATAGATATAACACAGATGATTATAATGTTGAATATACCACTTATGATAAAAATTATTATAATGGGTATGAAAGAACTACTAATTCTACTACTAATTCTACAAATGATAGATTTGGTAATGGTATGAAAGGTGCAGAAAATATAAAAGGTAACGAAAATAAAACTACTTCTCAAAAAATCTCATCTGATATAAACAATATGTATAACGATACTAAAAACACTTATGATAATATTAAAAATAGTATAATGGATTAGTTAATCCTTTATAAACTTTTATTTTAAAAAATTAATTAAAATCAACTATTCCTAATATTTTTCTACAATAATATGGTAATTTTATAAATTACCTCCAATTAAAACAAAAACTTGTTTATAATTTTTAGTTTGAAAAATAAAGTTATAGTTTAATTATAATTAATTAAAATAAGGCTGTAAAATACAGCCTTATTTTATACACCCTCAGTTGGAATCGAACCAACAACTAGCCCTTAGGAGGGGCTTGTTATATCCATTTAACTATGAGGGCAAATATATTTAATTATAAGTTAAATATATTTAAATGTCAAATAAATTTTTAATGTCTTTTATATCTACGTCTAATACAGCTTGTTTATTTTCTTGCATTATCTGTTCAAAAACTTCTTTTCTATATATAGGTATATTTTTAGGAGCTTTTATTCCTATTTTAACTTGTTCTTTACCTATATCTATAATAAATATTTCTATATTTTCATTTATAATTATAGAGTCGCCTTTTTTTCTGCTCAGTGCTAACATAATTACTCACCAGCCTTTTTCATTTCTTTATATATATAATATTTTATAGGATATTCTTCATTATTGCATATAATTTGTTTTGCTTTATTATTAGCTAAATTTATAATAACTGGTGCTTTCAAATTTATTGTAATTTCTTTTATATCTGTTGGTATAGTTGCCATACAATATATAATAAAGTCTTCTTCGTTAAACTCTTCTAAGTCTTTTAACATATCTTTTTCTACATTAGGATTATAATTAGGCAAAAAATTAAATACATTAAATAGTGTAAATACAATATCCACATCTTCTATTGATTGTAACCAACAAAATGGACTATTTTCATCTTCATCTGTCATAAATAAAAATTTTTTTAAATGTTCAAATCCTGGTAAGCCATCTTGAAATGTAATAATTTTATTATTATCTATTTCTATTTCTCCAAAAAATCTTGTTTTTATTTTCATATATACACCTTCTAAATTATTTTATATAAGGATTTAATAATAAACTTTTATCCCTATTTTTTAATTTTTCAAATATTTCATCTTTTGTAAATAAATTTTTCAAATAATCATCTGCCACGTCATCATTAAATTCTACATTTCTAGAATATCTAATTTCTTTTGTTTTATCTTGTTTTACAGGAGTATAACTAAATATTTCTTTTGTTTTTATTCTATCAACTAAGGAATCTTGTGCTACTTTTACAGCTTTCATACCAAGTAAAAACGGGTCTACTCTTTCTGCTTTAGGTAGTGCGTGATATAACATATCACCTGAGTCAAGTCCTTTTCCTAAAAGATGGATTGTTGCACCTATAAGTTCTGGATTTTTGTCATATGCAGCCCAAAAATTACAAGAGCTTCCTCTATAATAAGGACTAACTCCCATATGTATATTAATAGCTTTATTTTCTATTAAAAAATCTATAAGAGGTTCTTTTATAAAGCTACTTCCAAAAACTACATAGACATCTGACTTTAAAGCCTCACTTAAAGCACTCATACTAACATTATTTAAGTCTCCAGACTTTAAAGATAGAGTTCTAACATTTTTATTATTAAAAAATATATCTCCAAATAAATCTTTTTCAGCTTTCATAACATTAGAAAAATATTCTTTCATTATGTCTGAATTGTTAAAAAAATCTTTTTTAAGTCCTGGAAATACTGTATTACATTCTTGTATTGCAAACACTTCATCACAAATATAAGATAACTCATTTATTAATCTTAAATGTCGTGGTTGATTGCTTGTAAATATTGTTATTTTCATATGTTTTTCTCCTTTATTTTATTAAGTATATTTATATGGTCTTCTCTTAAATACTCATAGTTAGTATTATCTTTTGGTACCATATTACTTCTAAATCCTATTTTTATGCCTAAATGTTTTAGAATATCTAAAGTATCATTATTATATAAACCACAAGGGTGTGACATACAAATTATTTTTTCTCCAATTATGTCCTCTAAAATTTTTTTATTAGTAGAATATTCATAAAGTTGGTCTTGTTTTGCAAATTTTATAATATTAGTAGGGTGAGTATGTGAATGTAAACCAATAATATTACCTTGTTTATACAATTCTTTTATTTCTTTTTCGCCTATCCACAATTTTTTTGCACATTCTTGTATATTAAAGTTATATTTTTTCATCATCTTTTCCATAAAATAATCATATTCATTATTAATAATATTATCTCTTAAATATCTAAATAATTTATCATTATCTGTATAAAAATCATATCCTTTTAAATATTCTTTAGGCTCAAATTTATGTATTGAATGTTTTATAGTATTTCCATATGTTTCATCATCTATAAGCAAAGAAAAAAATTCATCATAAAAATTATCTATATCATTAAACATAGAGCTTCTAAAGTATCTATATATTTCTAAATTATTATAGTTTTCGTTTAAAACGTCTGTGTAAATAAAATAAAATGAACTTAATACCCCCCCCCGTTAATTCTTTAAGTACGCTATTAGCTATATCATATTGACATTTTAATCCGTCGTCAAAACTAAGACAAACTTCTTTTTTATCTAGTTTGTTATTTAAGGCTTTTTCTAACCATTCTTTACAATCTAATATTTTATAAGTTTCACTATAATAATCTAAAATATTTAAAAATTCATTTTTGTTTATAGCACCTTGTTGGTTTATATGTTCTTTATCATCATAAAAGTGGTGAAACATTATAGCGTGTCCTGTATTTAACATATATATTTCTCCCTATATAAAGTATATTTTAACTATGTTTATTGCAATTTCCAAAAGTGTGTCTTTTACTAATTAGTTATTAATTACAAATTGTCCTTCTATTAAAACAGAAGGACAATTTAACTTATCTTAAATAATCTGCTAAAGTTATTTGAGTTATTTGCATACCAATATTAAGTGATGCCATATAAGCTGCATTAGCTGTATTAAAATTCATCATAACCTCAGCTAAATTAGCATCTTCATTTTCACTCATAACTGATTTATAGTTTACTTTATCGTCTTCTAATCTTGTTTGAACAAGCTCTACTCTTTTAGAACGTACACCTATATCTGTATCTTGAACGGATAATTTAGATTGATATTCTTCTATTGTATTAATAGTTTGTGCCATCATACCTCTAAGGTCATTGGTTGGGTCTTTTTCCCAGTTTAGCTTTTCTTCATCTGTCATATTAGCATATTGGTCAGAACTTAAAAAATCCAAAATTCTTTTAAATTCTGAGGTAACACCGTCTGCACTTAATCCACCTCTTAATCCATTATAATCATCTTGACTATATATGTCTGTAGCAAGCGAATTTATATCTACTGTAATTCCAGCACCTACTTGTACTTCTATTTTTTGTCCTGTTATAGGGTCTATTGGAGGATTTGCAGTCTGGTCTCCATATACTTCTGGATTTAACATACTATTACCATTTTGGTCTTTTATTATAGGTTTTTTGTCCGTTCTAAATCCTGAAAATAAATTTCTTCCCATATAATCACTATTAAGTTCTTGTTCTAACTGGTCAATTAAAGACATATATTCTGTTAATAATTTTTTTCTATCTTCTAATGTATATGTATCATTAGCCCCTTGTGTCATTAACCCTTTCATATCTTCTAATATGTTATTCATATTTACAAATACTGTTTCTGTTGCATCTATCCAAGATGTAGCATCTGAAGTATTTTTAGCATATTGTTCTGTTTCAGAAAGCATTGTTCTAAACTTTAAAGAACGGCTAGCTATAATAGGGTCATCTGATGGTACTTGTATTTTTTTACCAGTTGAACCTTGAGTGTTATATTTATCTAATAAAGTTAAATTTCTATTAATGTTAGTAAGAAGTCTATTAGACATCATTCCATTTGTTACTCTCATCTTTTACCCTCCTAAACACCAAGTCCATTTATTGTAGTATTATATATTTCATTTATAACATTCATAAGTTTAGATGCTGCTTGATATAAATGTTGATACATAACCATATTAGATATTTCTTCATTTATACTAACAGCAGATACTTGTTTTCTTTGGTTATCTATTGATTCTGTAGCATCTTTATAAAAAGATGAAAAGTTGTTAGCTTGTTTTGTATCTATACCTAAAGTTGCTGATATAGCATTAACAAACTGATATGCTCCACCTTCTGCAAATAAAGACGTGTCATCTTTAAGGTTTAAAAATCCAAGTACAACTTTATTATTACTTTCTTGAGTAGAATCATTTGTATCAGATATAGCAAGTTTTGAAGGGTCTTTTTTTATTTCATCTGATATAGCAAAATTAAAAGCATCTATCTTATTATAATTTACTCTATTTTCTATTGTTTGACCAGTGTTAGGGTCAACCATAGTAAATAAAAGTCCTCCTCTATTACCATTCATATCAAACCCATCTTGATGACCTATTACCCCTTCTAAAGGTTCTCCATCTGATAATCTTTTGCCTGTATTCATAGCATATGCCATAGTTCTAACAAATTCATTTAGTTTATCTATATAATATGGTATCCCTTTATAAGTTCCACCACCTGCTGTACCACTATCTCCATCACGTAAGTCTAATATTCCCTTTAACTCACCTGTTAAAGTTGATAGATTTAATTCATCTCCATTTTCCCACTTTATGTCATAAAGACCTGGTGGGTCATTTGGGTGTAAAAGGTCTGTTCTTCTAACACATTCTAGCTTTCTATTGCTTCCGTGGTCTATAAATTCTTGACCATTTAATAAAACTGCATATTTAGTGCCAAGTTCTCTCCCTGTTCCATCTGAATATTCTTTAACCTCTACATTAGCATATTTAGATAATTCATCTATTAATAATGCTCTTTGGTCCCTAAGTTCATTAGCTGTATTTCCGTCTATTTCATATGTATATATTTGTTCATTAAGACTAGCTATTTGTGTACCAATAGAGTTTATACGTTCTACTATTGCATAGGCATCGTCATTTAAGTCAACTTGTTGTTGTCTTAATTTAGTAGCGTGATTTTTTATATTAGTAACTAATGTGTCTGCTGTATTTACAACAGCCATTCTATATTCTAAACTATCTGCTGAAAAAGCTAAATCTGATATAGATTTAAAAAAGTCATTTACATTATTAGTTAGACCTGTTTTTGATAATTCACTAAGTGAAACTTCCATAAGTGACAATTGAGATGCCTTTTGGCTATATTCACCAAGAGTACTTACTTGTGGCCAATATTTTTGGTCTAAATATACATCTCTATGTTGACCTATTCCATACACAACAGTCCCTGTACCAACTTGACCAACTCCACTATATCTATCTAAAGGAATGCCGGCTTTTTGTTTTATATACTGTCTAGAATATCCAGCTGTGGCTACATTGGCTACATTATGTGAGGTTATCTCTAAGCCTGCTCTAGCAGCAAAAAGTCCTGTTGTAGCTATATTAAATTCAAAAAAAGATGAACCCATACTTTACCTCCTATTATATTCCTACTCTTCCTGTTCCATTTATTATTCTATCCATCATACCATCTATTACATTTACAATTTTAGCAGCAGAGTTATATGCGTGTTGAAATTTTAACATATTAGATAATTCTTCATCTAAAGAAACACCTGATATTGTAAGTCTTTTGTTCTCAGCAAGGTCAATTGTTCCTATTTTAGATTCTAATTTTTCTCTATCTTCTTGTACGTCTACTGCAAAGTCTGTTATTATTTTTTTATAATATCCATCTATGGAAGAACCTTCTAAACTGTTTATTGGATTTTTCCATTTTTCACTAAGTTCTATTAATATAGTGTTGTCATCTTTATCACCATTTTTAGAAAAACCAAGTTTATTATATCCATCTCCCTCTAACAATTCTGGGTTTATTTCTATATTATTAAGTGTAAATAAACTATCATAGTCGTTAGGATTTTCTGCTCCAGTTGCTCCAGATTTTCTTACAAATATAGGTATACCTGCATTTCCATCTAGTCCTATACCACTTTCAGAAGCATTGTTTAATAAGGTTACTATTTCGTGTACAAGAGTATCTATTTTCTTTTGAATGTTTGGTATAGAAAAATTGCCTACTTCTGCATCTGTCATAGTATAATTACCTATAACTTCGCCTCGAGATACTAAAAGTCCTTTTAAAGACCCTTTAGTATTTGTAGAATTTGTTCCTAAATCTTCTGTTGCAAGATTAGGGAAAAGTGGAGTAGAAGTGTCATTAGATGATAAAATTTCTGTACTACTAGTGAAAACTGGCTCTACAAATGGATAATCTCCATTACAATATTTAAGACCTATTTTTTGAGCAATATTACCAACTAATAACTCATTACCTTGAAATAATATATCAACTCTTGTACTATTACCATTACCAACTGGAGTTTCTTTAATTTCTATATCTAAATATCCACTAAGTTCATCTAAAAGATTATTTCTTGCATCTCTTAAATCATTAGCTCTACTTCCATCTACTTCTATTTCTTCTATTTGTTGATTTAAGTCTGCTATTTGAGATATTATATTGTTTATGTTATCTACTTCATTTTTTACTTGACTGTTTAAGTTCATTTGATATTCAAATAAACTTTTATTAATATCTTGCATTTTATTAATAAAACTTACACAACTTTGTATAAAAGTAGACCTTGTTTCTATTGCTGATGGATTTTTACTCATTTCATTTATAGAGTTCCACACATCAGTTATAACATCTTGTGCTTTATATTCACTTTGTAACTCACCAATAATAGTATTTACTTCTTCTCCTGCAGTATATTTCACTCCATAATAGCTTCCAGAGCTATTTTCTTCACGATATGTTGCATCATAAAATTTATTTCTTAATTGTCTTATTTGAGCAACACTTGTTCCAAGTCCAACTTGCATTTTTAAGCTACCTACTGGACTAGAACCTAAATTTCTATATGAAAAATCTTGTTGTATTGACTGTTGTCTAGTGTATCCTAACACACTAGAGTTTGATACATTGTGACCTGTTATTGATAATCCAGCCTGAGCTGCTCTAAGACCACTTAATGCAACACTAATACTAGACATAGATGCCATAATTAAATCTCCTTTACAATTTTATTTTTATTGTTTAGCGTCAAACATTTTTTTATCAGAAGAGTTTATTTCATTTCCTGCTAAATCATAATAAGTAGGAGCATTCCCTCCAGCACTTCTAATCATATTCATAGAAAAATCTACATAATCTATAGACATTTGTAGGAGTTCTTGATTTTGGTCGTTTAGAGATTTTAATTTTGGTAAAATTTGTACCATTTGTTCTCTAATATCTATTAAATCTTTTTCTCCTTCTTGCCCTTTTATACATTCTATAATATCCTTTAAAGATAAGTTTCTATTTTTACCTAAAACCATTGATATGTCTTCAAAAAGTTCTAATCGTCTTTTTTCTAGCCTTTGGTTTCTTCCTACAAATATGTTTTCTTCTTTTACAAATTGTTGTAGTTTTGGTATGTCATTTTCTATAATTGAAACTTTCTTTTTAGATGCTATGTCTAAAAGGGATTGATATATATTATTTTGTTCTTTAAGAGTATCTATAAGTTCTTGAATAAGGCTTGCCAAAATATCACCTCATATTAACGTTTTGAAAAAAGCTTTTCTGCTATATCCTCAGCAGATACATTGTAGCTTCCGTCTTGTATTTTATTTAAAATATTGTTTACTTTTTCTTCTCTAATGTCTGGACTAGATGAAACTGCTTTTAAAACAGATTGAAAATCT
The DNA here is from genome assembly GCA_944383305.1 of uncultured Clostridia bacterium. Classification (GTDB taxonomy): domain Bacteria; phylum Bacillota; class Clostridia; order Lachnospirales; family CAG-274; genus Tyzzerella. The sequence goes on from CALWOZ010000013.1 coordinate 13,224, forward strand.
CTAGCTTTATCAGAAACAGTAAAGCTATCATTATTTTTTATTGTTCTTTCTATTTTTTTGTCATTTTTAGTATTTTTATTATATATATTAGTTGTGTTCAACAAATTTGTTATTTTCATAAATAAATCCTCCTTAAATTAATAATAAATATCTTCCCTTTTAATTCTAAATATAATTTATCCCTTGTTTTATATATCGTATACATAAGCTAAAATATTAATATAAAAATTAAAAAAATTTTTTAATTTTTATATCTTTGTTAAAATTTAAAATCAATTTTTTGATACTTTGTATTAAAACATAAAAAGATTAGATATAATAAAATATCTAATCTTTTTATGTTTTAATCTAAATATTTTCAATATTATTATAATTTTGTATAATTTTATCTATTATATTTTTATCTGTTATATTAGTTACTTTTTTAATAGTTTCTTCTAATCCTAATTCTTTAATATAATTTTGAAGTTCTACACTTTGTGTATCATTTTTATCAAAATAATGTAGTGCTGCTGAAACACCAATTAATAAATTATCTACGTCTATATTATATGAAATAGCTGTATTTATTGGTTTTACAAGTCTATCTTTATCACTTAATTTTCTTAAAGGCTCTCTTCCAACCCTAACTAAATCATCTTGTAAATATTTATTTTTAAATCTATTTATAATTTTTTCTATATATTTTAAGTGTTCATCAAAATCTAGTTTATATTTTTCACATACAGCTTTTCCACTTTCTTTCATAGCATTTCTAACAATTTGTTGAACTTTTTCATCTAATATACTTTCATCAATTGTTTTATATCCTTTTACATTGCCTAAATAAGCAGTTATTGCGTGTCCTGTATTTAATGTAAAGAGTTTTCTTTCTAAAAATGCTTGTAAATTTTCTACAAGGTTCATTCCTTCTATGTTAGGGATTTCACTTTTAAATCTACTTTTTTCTACATTCCATTCAAAAAATTCTTCAACTGTAACATCAAGTATATTACTATTTTTTATAGGAGGTACAATTCTATCTACTGAACTATTAGGGAAAGAAACAAACTTTTCTATATATTCTTTAGTTTCATCATCTGCTAATTTTAATATTTCTTCTTTAAGAGAATCTGTTGCTCCTATCATATTTTCACAAGCTATAATATTTAAAAATGTGTTTATGTTATTTTCTTTTTTAAATACTATGCCTTTTAAAATACTGCCAGCTATTTTAGATAAAACACTTGGCCCAACAGCAGTTGTTATTATTTCTGCTTGACTAATATACTCTTTTAAATTTTCATCTAAAGTATTTATTGCGTCTATATTATCTACATCTTCTTCATAACAGTTGTTATCTTTTATAAAAATTTTGTATTTTTTTTCTTTATTAATTGCATTTAAAATTTCTTCATTTATGTCTACAAAAGTAACGTGATATCCAGATTTATGTAAAAGATAACCAATAAATCCACGTCCTATATTCCCTGCACCAAATTGAATAGCTTTTTTCATTTTATCAACTCCATATCTTATTTAAAAGTATCTACAAAAACTTCTTTATTTTCTTCATTTTTTAATCTTTCTGTTAACTCATCGTCTAACAAAATAGCAATTTTAGATAATATATCTAAGTGTTCATCTCCAACACCACATATTCCTATAACTATATAGGCTTTTTCACCATCAAAGTCTACACCCTCTGGAAACTGTAAAACTGCAATAGCAGATTCTTTTACATATTTTTTACCTTCGTTTGTTCCGTGAGGAATAGCAACACCCATTCCCATAAACGTAGTCATTAATCTTTCTCTTTCTAACATAGCGTCTATGTATTCTTTTTCTACATATCCACCTTCAAAAAGTTTTTCTCCAGCTAATCTAATAGCCTCCTCTTTAGAATTTGCTTTTAATTTTAAGTATATATTGTCTTTGTTTAACATATTATTTTAATTCCTTTCTTAATTTATTAATTTTTTCTGTAAAAAAATTTATCATTATATTTTTTAAATAATTTAAAATTGTTTCTTTGTCAGAAAATTTTATTGTCTGTAAAAAAGCTTGATTATTTATTAAGCTAAAGCTTATTTCACTTAACAACTCTCTTTGAATATCATAACTATTTTCTGGTAATATCATAATTAAAATATGTTTTATATTTTTATTTTCAAAATTTATTACATTTTTTAAATTTATCATTCCCATATTTATATTTACATTTGTTTTTGAGCTACAGTGTAATAACAATAAGTCAATTTCATCAAAATATGGCAGACTTAAATCTAATCTTTCTTTTAACTCACTATATAATATTTTTTGTTCTTTATCATTGTCTAAAAAAAGTGTTGTGATAAATCTTAATAAATTTTCAAATGATAAAATAGTAATATTGTTTATAAATTTAAAATTCTCTAATATAGATAAAATATTGTCAGATAATTTTAGAGTTTTGTAAATATCATCATTTAGATAAGTATTAATTTTTTCTGTATTTAATATAGAATTATTGTTTAATTTTTCTTTTGAAATATCAAATATAACTCTTTTTAAAGCTTTTTCAGAATCATAATCAAATACTGGATTTAATTTTATAAATTTTAGTTCTGTATTTATATTAACAGTTGATATAATTAAATCAACATTTTTGCTTTTTAGTGTAAAATCATTTATTTTCATTGTAGGTATAATTTCTAAAATATTTACATTTTGAAATTTTTGTAATATATTTTCTGATAAAATTTTAGAGGTTCCTACTCCTGTTGGACAAGATAAAACTGCATTTATCTTAATATTTTTATATAGTACACGTTCATAGGCTACAATAAAATGCATAGTTATATATGCTATTTCTGTTTCTGGTATAAACTCCATATCAAATGCTGTTTTTATATAATTTATATTGTTATAAACTATCTTATATATATCACTATATTCATTTTTTATATCATCTAAAAATGGATTTCTTATTTTCATTCCCATTTTTATTCTATGAATAGATGTACTCAAATGATTTACTAAATCGTTTAAAAATGTAGTATCATTCATTAAATTAGTATTTAATTCTTTTTGTATTGAAGCTATTAGATTTTTAGTTACCTCCAAAAGTCTAACGTTATCTACATTATTAAAACTTTGTATTTGTTTTAATGCTTTAAAATAGTCAGTTATAAATATTATCTCATCTAAATAAACATTTATATTAAAAGTTTCTTCTAGATCTAAACAAATTTTCTCTATAACTTTAAATTGTTCTAAATTTATAGAATTATTTTTTAAATCTCCTTTATATATTACATTTTGATTTTGCATAATTCTTTTTGTAGAAATTACAATTAAAAGTATAAGCTCTATATAAGATTCATCTGATAAAGATAAATTAAAAAAATTAATATTTTTATCTATTATGTTTATAATTTTAGTTAAAATCTCTTTATCTACAAACTTTAATATTATTTTTATAACATTATTTTCTACATTATTACTATTTAAAATTTCATCTTTTAAAATATCAATAAAATCTTGTTCTTTATAATATTCATAAATTAAATTTATATAGCAAGTTCTTAAATTTTTTTCATCACCTATTAAATAACAACCTATACCTTGTTTTTTTACAATTTGTATATTAAAGTTATCTAAATATTTTGATAAATTATTAAAATCATTATTAAAAGCTGTTTCTGTTATGTTAAATATTTTAGTAAAATAACTAGATTTTATTGGTGTATTTGTAACTAATAAATTAGTAAAAATCAAAACTCTTCTTTCTAGTTCAGAATAGTTATTATTAATATTTACCTCTAATAAATCAATAATATATAGTTTTGTATTTTTATCTTCGTTTAGTATTAAACCTATGCCAGGTTTAATACTAAACTCAAAATCATTTTCTAAAAACCAATCCTCTATTTGTTTAAAATCTCTAATAACTGTTCTAGTACTTAAATTTAATATTTTAGCTATTTGTTTCATTGTTATAGGCTCTTTTGTAAAAGAACTTGCTAAAATATAAATTATCTTCTTTTGTCTTTCTGTTAAAACTACCATTTTTATTTCCTAAATTTATTGATTTTCTATTCTTTCATAAAGTTCATCTAATAGAGGATCTTTAAGAAAGTTTGAAATAGGAACAATTTCTACATTACCATTTTTTTTCATAACTCTATCTACTAAGTTTTTATGTGTGACAACTATTTGTGCATTTTCTGGTATATTATCAACAGATGTATTGGTAACACTAATATTTAAATTCAGATTTTTAATTCTTTCTCTAAATCTTGAAGCTCCCATAGCACTAGATCCCATACCAGCGTCACAAGCAAATATTATACTAGATATTTTATCTGTAACATTAACATTATTAGTTTCATTTTCACTATTAGAGGCGTTGTCAGTAGTATTTTTTAAGTTTTTCATTTTTTCTTTACTTTTTTCTAAATCATCATCTTCATTTTTAGAAACTTTGATTATAGGTATAGATATTGCAAGAGAAACTATTGTAGCAACTAAAATACCAGCTATTACAGGTAACATACCATTTTTTGGTGCTAATGATAAAATTGCAAATATACTTCCAGGTGAAGGTGCTGCCACAAGTCCTGCGTCTAATATAGAAAAAGTAAATACACCAGCTACTCCACCAGCTATTGCTGATAAAATGAGTGAAGGCTTCATCAATATGTATGGAAAATATATTTCGTGTATACCACCTAAAAATTGAATAATAACTGCCCCTGGTGCTGATTGTTTACTAGAACCTTTCCCAACTAAACAATATGCTAATAATATCCCTAATCCAGGACCTGGATTAGATTCTAATAAGAACATAATAGATTTACCCATATTTTCAGCTTGAGAAACTCCAATTGGTGTTAATATACCGTGATTTACTGCATTATTTAAAAATAATACTTTTGCTGGTTCTATAAAAATAGAAACTAATGGTAAAATATTTTTTTCAATAATAATCTCAACTCCAGCTTCTACAAATTGTGTACAAGTTTGTATAGCTGGACCTATTGCATAAAATCCTATTATAGCAAGTAACATACCTAATATACCAATTGAGAAGTTATTTACTAACATTTCAAATCCAGTAGGTATTTTACCATCTACTAATTTGTCAAAATATTTTATTAAAAGTCCTCCCAAAGGCCCCATTATCATAGCACCAATTAACATTGGTATATCTGCTCCAACTATAACACCCATAGTTGCTATGGCTCCCATAACAGAACCACGTTTTCCAGCTATAACTCCACCACCTGTATAACCTATTAATACTGGTAATAAGTATTTTAATATTGGATCTACTAATTTTGCTAATTGTTCATTTGGGAACCATCCAGATTCTATAAAAAAGCAAGTTATAAATCCCCACGCTATAAAAGCTCCTATGTTTGGCATAACCATACCACTTAAAAATTTCCCAAAGCTTTGAATACTATTTTTAATATTCATATTATTAATCTCCTTTCATATTATTATTTATATCATACTAAATAAGGTTTATAAAAATTATTATGATATTTATCTAATTAAATTTTAAATTAAATATATAAAAAATTCAATCAAAAATAAACCTAATATTGTCATAATACATAATGACATTCTATAAAATATATTATATAAATAGGTTAATGTGTATAAAATATATTAATATTAAAGACTATATATAATCTATTTTAGCACTATTGTATAAAACTATTATTATCAAACTATAATTTTGTTTTAAATATGTTTTAATATTTTGTATTATAATTTTTATTTATTTTGATACTTCTCACTAAAAACATTGCAATTTAAAAATTGCAATAGGATTAAACAGTTTATAAATTTTATCTAGAGCTATAACTTAATTTATACAATTAAAAATAATGTACAGTTATATAAAAAAATATATTAAATCTATAAAAATAATAGATTTAATATATTTTTTTATTTCAAATATGTAAATATAAATAATTTCTTATTTAGAAAATGACCCTATTACACTAAAAGATTTACCCATTGGATTAGAATTAAATCTAAAATAGAAATTATCACTATTTTTAAAATCACCTAAATGTTTGCTAGATATAGTTTCACTTAAAGTTTCTCCTGCATCTATAGTAAAAGTATAAGTAACTTCTTGAATAAATGTACCTTTGTGAACTAAGTCTACAATAACATCATTAGAACTACCTGCAGTAATTTCTAAATCTTTACCTACTATATCTGTAAAATATTTGTTTGTAAAAAGTGTAGCTGACTTACTAGAACCATCTATATCATAATCACCAGAACTCCAAGAATGTTTACTACTAGGAACAGATGTACCTTTAGTTAAATCTTCTTTAAATATAAACTTTTTATAGTTATTTAATTCATTAATAGAAACTTTAGGAATATTATTATCTTCATTTACAACACCATTTTCAGACATATAAAATCTAGGACTTGTATTGATATTAGTATTGCTTTCCATAAAAGAATCTCCATAAACTAAAGCTGAACTAAATAAAACAGTTGATAGTATAGATGATGTAATTAGTATTTTTTTAATTTCATATTAAACCCTCCTAAAATAAAAAATAGTTATATTTTATATAATGCAATAATGTTTTAAAAAAGTCAATATTATATTTTTATTTTAAATCTTATAGTTGTCAAGGTATAATATATAGATAACAAAAAATATAAAAAAAGATTTCCCTTTGTAGTATAGTAAATTTAAAAATAAAACTACAAAGGAGAAATCATATATATGATACTAAAAATAAAGTATCATCGTCAACGTTTTATTAAATATGAAATAGATTACAAAGTTTCAATATTCAATAAGATATAAAATTATTAGTATAAGAGCATTTAAACTTTATTTATAAATTAAATAATTATCTTAAATTTACATATTAGCTAATATAGATAGTGCATTATCTTTTATAATTATTTCACCGTGTTCATCTAAATAATATTTTGAAATTATGTTAGATATGTGTTTTTCACCATATTCAGATAAAATAGTTTCTATGTCACTAATAAATGAAATATTATTTTGTAAAGATAGGAAATATCTATCTTGGTATTTATAAAGTACATTTTTCCCATTATAAGTTTCATATAATCTAGATGATAGGCTAATTATGTCATCTAAATTTTTAAATGAATAAATATATATTTCATCTTCATCATCTATATTTTCATTATGCTCTTTAAAATCAGCTATTTTTTTAATTTCACTTAGTTTATATTTTCTTTCATCTAGACTTTTAGGTGATAAAGATATTACTTTATCTATTTCAACGTCTTTATTAACTTTAGAAACAATAATCATTACTGTATCCATAGTAACGGGCATAGCTTCTATCATAAGTGGAGTATTACTAGCGTCAAATCCACAATCTAACATAGCTTCTGTCATTATATCTCTAAAGAAAGCTTGAGCCTTTTCTGAGCCTTGAGCAAGTTCAGATAACTTTATTTCTCTTTCTCTTAAATCTTCATTTGTAAGTAAAAATTTAATTTGATTATCATTAATTTTTTCTATCTTCATTAAATCACTTCCTTAATTTTAACAGTCATATAAATACAAATTAGTTTAATAAATATATGTGTATAGTATACATAATATTTATTATATTGTAAAGAGGTATAATATGTCTTAATAATCTTTACTATTATTAGATATAAAATCTAATTGGTAGACAATTCAAAAGAATTTTCTGTTGTTATCTCCATTGGTTTAGAGGTTATTATCTCCATTGAATTAGTCGTAGTTTCTGTTATATTTAATAAAGTTGTAGATTCTGTTGTAGCATCAATACCTTCATTATCAATATCTTGATTATCAATATCTTCATTAGAGCTACTTTCAGTTTCAACATTTATATTATTAGGTATGGACATATTATGAGAAAAAAGACCAATAATTGATGCTATTACTAATCCCATTCCTAAGCCAATTAAAAAAATATATTTTTCTTTCATAGGCTATCCTTTCCAATGTTTATTATTAACTCTACTTCCCCTTGCCCCATATTTAATGTTTTAGCTATATCTGATATAGACATATTTTGGTCTAAAAGTTCTTTTATTTTATGTGCCATAGGGTGTGAATTAACATAATTTGTATTTTTAATATTTTTTTCATAGTTATTATCTACTAATATATTTTCGTCTATTTTTATGTCAACTTTATTAGATGTAGACTTTTTATTTTCTATTGTTTCATACAAAAATAATAACTGTTTTTGTTTTTCATCAAATCTTTTAAATATTTGTTCAGACAATAAATTTAAGTCATCTATGGCTAAATCAGCTTGATCTATTGTTTCTTTTATTTGTTTAATAGATTTATCTATATTTGATATAGGTACAGCATTGTTATAGTTGTTAATTTTTATAATAGATATAATTATAATAATAAATCCTATAATCATTATAATTATAAAAATCCAATTAAATATATCCATAAAACATTACCTCTATATACTTATATCTAAAAAACTAAGTTTATCTTTATTATTCATTTTTTCTTTTTCGCCTTCTTTATTTTTTTGCTTTTTATTTTGGCTATATGGTCCACTATTTCCTTTCCCATCTTTATTTACATTTTGTTGTTCAGATTTATTAGATTCTATAGTTTTTTTATTTTCTGTTTCTACATTTTTTTTAAGATGTTCAGAAAATAATAAATTTTGGTCCATATTTTTTTGATTATTATCTTCTGCTCTATTTATATTTGAAGATTTATTTATAAACATTTGCACATCTACTGGTCTTATATCCATATAAACACTCCTTATAACTTAAAAACTTTTATTTTACCATCTACATTTTTTATTATACAACTATCTATATCCTCTTTTAAAAAAATAATAGCATTATTTGCCACAATTTTAGTACCACCATATATTTTATGATTAATTTGTATTTTAGCTAATTTTTTAGTAAATAATGGTATAAGCCTTTGTATGTCTTTTTTATATACAACTATTTTCTTTTTTATTTCTAATCTTTCTTTAACTGCTTTTTCAAAAAGTATTCGCTTATCTTCGGATAAATAGTTTATGTCTATCTTTGATAATTTTTCTACTATTTTGTCTAATGTACTATACCTTTCTGTCATAATATCTACTGATTTTATAAGTTCTTCATATTTATTTAAAACTTTATAATTTATACCAGCTGTGATTTCTGTATTATTAGACATAGAAGACCCTATATCTTTAGCTAACAAGTCTCCACCTATAATAGATTTACCTCCAAGTATTAAACCTCTTTTGCCTAAAACGGTTAAATCACCATTACAAAAAATATTACAATGCATAATGGAGTTTGCATTAATGTCTTTTTCTGCAATAAGTGTAGCATTCTCTACAAAGTTTAATGTAATATTTTTAGAAGAAACAATCTTTGCCTTACCAGCCCCTTGGACCCCTTGTGCAATAAATATGTTTCCCTCAGCTATAATAGTTGCTCCCTCTACCCAGCCATATATATTTACATTTCCTTCAGCGTTAATAGTAAATCCATTTAAAACATTACCTCTTACGATAACATTTCCTACAAAGTCTATATTACCTGTACTATTATCAATGTCCGACTTTATCTCTAATATTGGTAATATGTCTATTAACTTATCTCTATAAAATACACAACCATTTATACTAGATATTAATCTTTTGCCATCTGATGATATTTCTGTATTTTTACCTTTAGGTAAGGCTGGTGGTTGTTTTGGTTCTTCACTTAATACTATATCTCCAAATATATCCTTTCCATTTTTACCTTTTACAGGAGCTATTTGTGTAACTAATATAGTACCCTTTTTTACAGTTTCAAATAAATTTAATGTTTTATAGTCTACACTCCCATCTTCTAGTATTTTAGGCTTTATCTTTTTTTCATTAATATCTACAAAGTATCCTAAAAATCCATCTTTACTTTTTTCTGGTGGTATACCTTGTGCAATAATATACGTTTTTGTATAGTCTCTTGTTTCCAAAAATTCATCTATAATAGATAAATCTAATCCAAATTTTATTTGTAATGATAATATTTTATCTAAGACTTCTATTTTTTTTAATTTTTTACCATTTTTTTTAGGTGGATAAAAAATAATTTCTGCTAATACTTTATCATCTGATATAATTATTTCAAATGATTCATTTATATTAATAACATTTTTATCTCTAGTTAGTAAAATATATTCTTCTTTATTGTTAATTGCATTTTCTATTTCTAAATAATTAACATTTTTTATTTCATATTTATCAATTATAGTTATTATATCCTTTCTAGGATTTGCTTTATTATAATCTACTAAAAAATATACTCCATCATTTTTTAGTTCTATTCTGTTTAAAATATCTTGCATAAAGAGCTCCAACCCTTCTCAATATGATTTTAAATGCTATAAGTATAGTATATTATAATGTTTTCCTAGTTTATTTTTTAATATTTTGATACAATTAGAATGTATTTGAGAAACTCTAGATTCTGATACTCCTAATATTTTACTAATTTCTTTAAGTGTTAATTCTTCATAATAATATAGTGTAATAACTTGTTTTTGTTTTTCTGTAAGACTATTTATAGCTTCAATTAAAATTTGTTTATCTTCTTTTTGTTGTAATACTCGCTCTGGTAAATATTTTTCACTTTCTACTAAACTATCTACGGGTTTTTCGTGGCTTTGTTCTAAATATCCATCTAATGATATTAAGTTATATAATGAATAATTTTTTAAATATTCTTTTACTTGTTCTATGGATATGTTTAATATTTTTGATAATTCTTCTTCTGTTGGACTTTTTCCATATTCTGTTTCAAACTTTTCTATTGCTTCTTCTATTAGTTTATTTTTTTGTCTTAAAGAACGTGGTATCCAGTCTATTTTTCTAATATTATCTATTATTTCACCTCTTATTCTAAGAGATGCGTATGTTTCAAATTTATATCCTTTTTTATAATCGAACTTTTCTATTGCATCAATAAGTCCAAATATACCATAACCTATCAAGTCTTCATATTCTATTTGGGAATTAGTGTATATATTCATTCTTCCTGCGACAATTTTAACTAAACCTGCATATTTATTTATTATTTTTTCCTTTATACACGGATTTTTAGTTTTTTCATATTCTTCCCATAATTTGTTATCTTCCAAAACATTCACCACTCTTTTGTATAATAAGACTTACTTATTAATTATTTTAATATGTTGCTTTTCTAAAATAACAAAACTAATATAATACTTTAAATTATAAAAATAATGTACTATTAAATATTATTGGTTTTATTATCTATATCCATATATTCATCTGTTTCTATATTTTCATCGTTTTCATTATTTTCATTTATATTTTCTACTTCACTCTCTATACTTTCATTCTCTAAAGTTTCTTCTTCAATTTTTTCTACTTGATTTTTTAAAAATATTTCAATAAATCCACCTAAAAAATAAAATACAATTATTGTTATAATAATTGTATAACAAGTTTTTAAAAAGTTATCATTATAAAAATACGCATATAATGTAACAATTAAGGTTGCAATTATTGTAATTTTTATTCTAAGCTTTTCCAACATAAATACCACCCTTTTATATAGTATATGTTCCATGTTCAATAGTTTTTATTACAAATTTACCATCTTCTGCATATAATTCTACAGTTCTCCCAAATGTCTTACCTACGTCTTTAGATAGTATTTTTATCCCAAGTCTTTTTAACATATGTTCTGCTGCTTCTACGTTTCTATCACCTATTCTCATATTTTGTTGTGTAGATCCAAAAGCAAACATTTGAGCTCCACCAGCTAACTTTGCTACAATTCTACTTTGTTGAGCTCCATATGATATCATATCTTTAGTAAGCTTTATAGTAGCTAAATCTACAAATTTTGCTATATTAGAGTTATTTTTAATTTCTTTACTATCTGGTAACATAGAATGTGCTAATCCTGCAACTTTTGCTACTGGGTCATATAACGCTATTCCTACACAAGACCCTAATCCTAAAGTTATCAAAACTCCATTATTTTTAGCAACATTCATATCTGCCATACCAACTATTAAAGAACCAGAACTTATCATAATCAACTTCCCCTATCTTAGAGTAAACTTCAAGTAATTATTTTTAATTTTTCAAAATAATTTTTTAATAAATACTCATTTTCTATATTATCAAATTTTATTCTATATTGATTTTTATAATTAGCTTTAGGATAACTTTGTATTTGTATTATCTTGCCATTAGCTAAAAAATAGTCATAATCTAAAAATATTTTTATTTTTAAATTAGAGTTTTTATCTATTTCTAAATTGGATAAAAACCTAATACCACCTAGACTAATATCTTTAATTATAACATTTATTTGTTCTTCTTTATTTTCATCTAATAAATGTATCTTATATGGCAAATTACAAAAATATCTTTCATATTTTCTCTTTTGATTTTCTTCTTTAAATGATTTTAATATGTCTAAAATATAAAATTTTCTTCTATTAGTTATCTTATGACTATTTATATATACTAAAGCATTTATAATTTTATCTTTGCTATTTATAATTATATTGTACTTATTCCCTTCATATAATGAGGCTTGCTCTTTATAAGTATATGGTGATTGTATTAAAATTTTACTTTCTGATATAATATCTTCTATAAAAGATATAGCTATAATATCATTATATAATATACTTATTTTATTTCCTATCTCCAATATTTCACCTCATCTATATAAATATTATCTATTAAAAATACGAGTTAATTTCTGCATAAAATTTTTAATACCTTCATTTTTAACATTTTGTTCTTCATTAACTATTCTATTTCCTATATTTTTTATAGCTTTTGAAAATTCACTATCTGGAAAAGAAAGTATTACTGGTTTTTGTTGTTTTATAGCCTTTATAAGTGCTATATCTGAAGGTATATAGCCTATATTTTCTATAGTAATTCCTAAAAATTTGTTACAAACGTGTGATATTTTTGAAAATATTCTGTCTGCTTCGTATTTATCATCTGCCTTATTAACTACTATATTTATTCTATTTATAACTTTATTTTGTTCTTTTATCACTTTTATAAGTGTATAAGCATCTGTAAAGGAGGTAGGCTCTGGTGTTGTTACAATAATGTTTTCATCAGATGCCATTATAAAATTTGTAACACTAGGAGATATACCAGCACCAGTATCTACTATTATTATATCGGCAATTTTATCAAGATACTCAAACTGTTCTATAAAATATTTAACTTCTGTACTATTAACATTAGATAATTCTTTTAATCCATTTCCACCAGATATAAACTTTATACCATATTTAGTATCTACTATTATTTCAGAAATATTTTTTTCACCTTTTAACATATGATAAAATGTATATTGTGGTCTTGTACCTAAAAGTACCTCTATGTTAGCAAGCCCAAAATCTGCATCTATGACTAATACACGTTTATTTAAACTAGATAAATATATAGCAAGATTAACAGAAAAATTAGACTTACCTACTCCCCCTTTACCACTACTAATAGTTATAACTCTAGAATTAAGATTATTTTTTAAATTTATACTTTGTGAATTGTTTATTAAATTTCTAAGCTCTTTAGCCTGATCCATTATTTGTACATACTCCCTAATAAAACTTTAGCAATTTTTTCTCCAGAAAATTTTTCAATATCTGATGGTACATTTTGTCCTACTGTAACATATGCTATTTTATTTTTACCATAATGTGCTATGTTTAATATTGTCCCTATTGTATCTGTTTCATCTATTTTAGTAAATATAAGATTAAACTTTGAAAATTTAGAATAAGTATTAATAATATTTTCTATGTCTTCAAAATTACTTGTAGAACTAACAACAAGATATATTTCTGGATTATCTATTTCTTTTAATAGTTCTTTTATTTCTTCCATATTTTTTTCATTTTTATGAGATCTACCAGCAGTATCAAAAAAGATATAGTCATTTATTGTCTTTAATTTATCAATTTTTTGTTTTACATCGTCTATTTTATAGACAACTTCAACTTGACTTCCTAATATTTCTGCATATATTTTTAATTGTTCCACAGCAGCTATTCTATAAGTATCTGACGTAATAAATCCAATTTTTTTATTTTTATTCATAATAAGTTGTGAAGATAATTTAGCTATTGTAGTAGTTTTACCTACACCAGTAGTACCTAAAAATACTATACTCTTTGCTTCGCCAGTTTTATTATCATTCTCTATTTCTAAACTATCACATACTGCTTGATTTAATATTTCTACTATTTTAGTATACACTATTTTGACAATTAAATCAATATTTTGATTTTCTTCCTTATCAACCGACTCTAAAATCTCATTACATACAGTTGAATGTACCCCTTTTGATAATAACATTTCATAAATAAATTGAACTACTTGATTTTTATACTTATTATTTGTAGAGTTTTTATCTATTGAAAGACTTTTCATAGCCTTTTCTAAATATCCTTCTAACTCTACTATTCTTTTTTCTAATTTTTCTATTGTGTTATCTTTTTCTTTTAATTTATCTTCTAAACTGTTATTAGATGATATTTTTCCTTTTAAATCTATAAAAAACCCTTTTTGTTTACTTTCTATATTAACTTTATTTTCATCATAAGATGCTGTAAGTTCTATATAAGGTTTTTTAATTATAGAAAATATGCCAGTAGGTGTAATTCTTTTTATGCTAAGAACAATAGCGTCATTGCCTAGTTCTTGTTTAGCCATTTCTATAACTTGTTCTTCGGTTTCTCCTTGATACTTTTTGATTTTCATTAAATTCCCACCATTCCAATAGATTGAATTTCTGAGCTAGGGTCTATTTCATTATAACTAATTACTACTAAATCTGGTGCTATTTGTTCTACAAGCTTTTTAAAATAAATCCTAACAACAGGAGATGTAAGGATAATAGGTTGTATCCCAAGAGACGTTAATTTAGATAATTGTGTATTTAAACTATTAAATATCATTTGTGTTCTTTCTGGGTCTAAGGCTATAAACGAACCTTGTTCAGAATGTTGAACACTTTCCATTATTTCTTGTTCTAATTGAGGGTCCAATGTAATAACCTTGTTTTCCCCATTTGAAAAATATCTTTGAGATATACTTCTTTTAATAGATTGTCTTACATACTCTGTAAGCATATCTGTATCTCTTGTTATTTGAGCATAATCTGCTAATGTTTCTAGTATAGTGACTAAATCTCTTATAGATATACCTTCTTTAAGAAGATTTGCTAAAACTTTTTGTACCTCTCCTATACCAAGTAGTTTTGGTACTAATTCATCTATAAGTACTGGATTATTTTCTTTAATGTTATCTATTAATGTTTGAACATCTTGTCTTGATAATAATTCGCTTAGATTATTTCTTATTACTTCTGTTAAATGTGTAGCTATAATAGCTGGCGGGTCTACAACTGTATATCCTAAAGCTTCTGCTCTTTCTCTTTGACTTTCTATTATCCATAATGCTGGTAATCCTAAATAAGGTTCAATAGTTTCTATACCGTCTATTTCCTCATCAATATATCCTGGGTTCATAGCCATATAGTGATCAAATAATATTTCTCCTTCGGCTACCTCAACACCTTTTATTAATATTTTATATTGATTAGGTGCAAGTTTAATATCATCTCTAAGCCTTATTATTGGAACTACTGCACCAAGTTCTAATGCTATTTGTCTTCTTATCATAACAACTCTATCTAATAAATCTCCACCCTGACTACTATCTACTAATGGTATAAGGCCATAGCCAAATATTAATAAAATTGGGTCTACGTTTAAAAGTGAAATAACATTTTCTGGTTTTCTAATTTCTTCCACTTCTTCGTCTTCAGTAGATATTTCTTCATTAATAGATTGTACTTTTTGAGCTTTATTAAGTTGATATCCACAAAATAGTAAAACTATACCAAAAGGTACAAAAAACATAGTAGGAAGTGGTGTAAAACCTAAAACTATCATAACTGCCCCTGATATATATAAAGTTAAAGGTATACTAAAAAGTTGTTTTGTAAGAGATTGTGTAATACCTGTTTCTTCAGTAGATTTAGTAACTAATATACCAGTAGCTGTTGATATTAAAATAGCTGGTATTTGGCTAACTAATCCGTCACCAATTGTCATAAGGGTATATACTTGAACTGCTTCTCCAAAAGGTAGCTTTGTACCTGTTGATAATCCTGTCATACCAAGAGTTATACCACCTACAATATTTATAACAGTTATTATAATCCCGGCTATTGCATCACCTTTTACAAACTTAGATGCCCCGTCCATAGCTCCATAAAATGATGCTTCGTCTTGTATTTCTTTTCTTCTTATTTTAGCTTCTTCATCATTTATAAGACCAGTATTTAAGTCTGCGTCTATTGCCATTTGTTTACCTGGCATAGCATCAAGTGTAAATCTAGCAGTAACTTCTGATACTCTTTCAGACCCTTTTGTAATAACCATAAAGTTTACTAAAATAAGGATTAAAAATATTATTACCCCAACAATCATATTCCCACCAGCAACGAACTGTCCAAATGTTTCTATAACCTCACCTGCGTCACCTTCTAAAAGAATAAGCTTAGTAGAGGATAAATTTAAAGCTATCCTAAATAATGTTGTAACTAATAGTATTGTGGGAAACATACTCATATCTAGTGCTCTTTTAGAATATATGGCATCTAAAAGAATTAATACAGCAAGGAATATATTAATCATAAGTAAAAAATCCAATAAAAACGATGGAAGTGGAATGATTAATACTAATACTATTAATATAATAAAAATACCTAAAAATGCTTCTTTTATTTTCATAAAAACTTCTCCATAAAATCTATATTAAAAGTTAAATCATATTTTTAAGCTTATATACAAAAGCAAGTATTTCTGCCACTGCTTGATATAATTCAGGTGGTATTTCTTTACCAACCTCAACAGTATTATATAAAGCTCTTGCCAAAGGCTTATTTTCTACAATTTCAACGTTATTTTCTTTAGCTAAATTTTTTATTTTTTGTGCTAGATGGTCAACACCCTTAGCCACAACAATAGGAGCTGCTTCTTTTTCTCTATCATATTT
This sequence comes from uncultured Clostridia bacterium, assembly GCA_944383305.1. Taxonomy (GTDB): domain Bacteria; phylum Bacillota; class Clostridia; order Lachnospirales; family CAG-274; genus Tyzzerella. Next base: position 30,296 of record CALWOZ010000013.1, read on the forward strand.
TATAGCAACTGCAAAATGTGTTGGGTTTGTTATAACAACATCTGCACCCGGAACCTCTTGCATCATTCTCCTAAGAGAAGATTCTCTCATTTTTTGTCTGATTTTACCTTTTATAAATGGATCCCCTTCAGTTTGTTTATATTCATCTTTTATATCTTGCTTACTCATTCTAAGCTTTTTAGTATGAGAATATCTTTGATAAGCAAAGTCCAAAATAGCTATTATAATAAAAAAGTATCCAACTTTAAGACCTATATCTATACATAAATTACATATGTATATAAATGCTGAAAATAAATCCATATATACAATATTTCTTATTTGATATACCTGGTCCTTTACTGCATTATATATAACAATTATTAAAAATATAATTTTTATAATAGAAATAATTGCTTCTATAATTTGTCTAAAAGAAAATAATCTTTTAAATCCTGTAGCTGGATTAAATGCGTCAAATCTAGGCTTTAAAGGTTTTGTAGTTGGGTGCCATCCTACTTGTAAAATATTTGTTACTATTCCAATAGCCATAGCTACTAAACTAATTGGACCTACTATAATAATACCTCTTACTATCATATAATTAAATAAATCTAATAAATAATCTTCCGTTATTATACTATCTATATCTTGTATTAACGTAAAATTAAAGTTCATTACTTTAGCTACTTGTTTATACATATATTCGCCTAAAATTTTCAAACTCAAAAAGCCTAATATTAAAGTTATAGCAGTAGCAATTTCTTTACTCATTGCCACCTGCCCTTCACTTCTTGCTTTTTGTTTTCTTTTAGGCGTTGGTTTTTCTGTCTTTTCACCATCAAAAAAACTTAAATTTATGTCAATATAAAAATTGTTTTCATCTTTAATCTTAGAAATTATCATGGCATCATAACCTTTATAGAATTTAATATAAGTTCTGAAATTAAATTATATATTCTATAATACATCTCAGAAAATACTGGTACTACAATCCATAAACTTATTAGTCCTACTATAACTTTAAGAGGCATACCAACAACAAATACATTCATTTTGGGTACAGCACGAACTAAAACTCCTAAAGCTACGTCCATAACTAATATAACACCTATAATTGGTAAGGCAAATAAAAATCCTATTTTAAAAAACTCTACCATTATATTTATAATACCATAAAATAAACCACTGTTATTTAATATATAGGCTTCACCAATAGGTAAAGATTCATAACTATAAAATATAGCACTAATAACCATATGTGGTCCTCTATTTAATATAAATAAAACACATAAACAAAAATAATATAAATTTCCTGTAATAGGAACTTGTGTATTTGTCATTGGATCAAATACATTGGACATAGCATATCCTATTTGTTGGTCTATCATATGACCTGTAAAATAGACCGAATTAAACACAAAAAATACTATATAGCTTATTATAAATCCTACAAAGAATTCTTTTAAAATAAGCATAAAATATCCCATAATACTATTTACATATACTACTTCTGTAACATTACCAGAGGTAAATATTATAGCAGATATTGCCATAGCTAGTCCTATTTTAACCATTGCAATTCCGTTGTTTCCACCTATAACTGGCATAAAAATTAGAAATCCTATAATTCTAACAAATATTAACATATATAAGTCTGTATTATTAAATATATCAATTAAAACTTGGCTATTTTCTAAATTCATTTTATCTCTCCCTTAACGTATAAATCTAGCAAGATCTACATATAAGGTTAAAAATAATTCTTTTATAGTGCTTATTATAAAAGGTCCAAATATTATTAATGATAAAAAAACAGCTAAAATTTTAGGTATAAATGCTAATGTTTGTTCGTTAATAGAAGTAATAGTCTGTATTATACTGACTACTATCCCTACTATAAGACCTAATAGTAAAGGTGGTGCAGAAGCAAATATAACTGTCTTTATAGCCATTTGCATTATATTAATTACAGTATCTTCTGACATAAAAATCCCCCTTATCCTGTAAATGTTTTTACAATACTACCAATAATCAAATTCCAACCATCTATCATTATAAAAAATATTATTTTAAATGGTGCCGAAATTAAGGCAGGTGGTAACATCATCATACCCATAGCCATAAGAACTGACGATACTACCATATCTATAACTATAAATGGTATATATATAATAAACCCTATTATAAACCCTTTTGTAATTTCTCCTAAAATAAAAGAAGGTATTAAAACAGAGCTTGGAACTTCTTCTAAACTATCATAGGATTCTATACCTGCTAAATCTGTAAATAACTTTAAATCTTTATCTCTAACTTGTGTAAACATAAATTCTCTTATTGGCTTCATAGATTCGTCTAAAAATTCTTCTTGAGAAATTTCTCCTTGAGAATAAGGTATAAAAGCATTTTCATTTACTTCTTTAATAGTTGGTGACATTATAAATATTGTTAAAAATAAAGCTATACCAATTATTACTTGATTAGGAGGCACTTGTTGAGTTCCTAAGGCATTTCTTAAAAAATGTAAAGATATTATTATTCTAGTAAAAGACGTAAGCATTATTATAATAGAAGGTGCTAATGTTAAAATTGTAAATAACACTATCAACTGTACAGATGAGGCTGGTCCACCATCTACATTTCCTCCAACATTAATACTTACATCTGGTAATATGTTATTAGCCAAAACAGTAGAGGAAGTAAATATTACCATTGAAAAAATACTAGCTATTAAAGTACTTATTTTAGCTATTTTCTTTTTATTCTTCATATTTACCTCCTTTTTTATCTTTTGTTCTAATATTATTTAAGTACTGTTTTAAATGTTTTTCAAAAGGTAATGTTGGAACGTTATCTTGATTTATTATCAAATCATCTCCATTTATTTCAGATAACATTCTAATTCCCTCTTTTGAAGAACTTATTAAAAAATATTGTTTATTTACTTGTATAATATGAATATGATTAAAACCAATTGATATAGTTTCTATCACTTTCATATTATTCTTAGACATATTTTTTATTTTTGAACCTGCTATAAACTTTGTAGAATAATATGCTAAAAATATAATAACTACAAATACAAATATAAGAAAAATAAGCTGAAAAGCCATTTCCAAAAAGTTTGGAGTTTGGCTTTTTTGAATAACATTAGACAATAATACCATATAATTATCCTATTACTTTTTTAACAGCTTCTAAAACTCTATCTGGTTGGAATGGCTTAACTATAAAATCTTTAGCTCCAGCTTGTATAGCTTCAATAACCATTGCTTGTTGCCCCATAGCTGAACACATAATTATTAAAGCATTGCTATCTTCGCCTTTTATTGCTCTAGCTGCTTGTATACCGTCCATTTCTGGCATAGTTATATCCATAACAACTAAGTTAGGCTTAAGTTCTTTGTATTTTTCTACGGCTTGAGCTCCGTTTTCTGCTTCCCCAATTACATTATATCCATTTTTTGTAAGTATATCTTTTAACATCATCCTCATAAAAGCAGCATCATCAACTAAAAGTATATTTTTATCAGACATTTTTTTACTCTCCTTATTAATAAATTTTTTTACTTTTTATTATATGTTTAATATAATATTAATTATATAATTATAGTTTAAACTATATTCTTTCTTCACTACTTATAATATCTGTCACTCTAACACCAAAGTTTTCATCTATAACTACTACTTCTCCTCTTGCTATAAACTTGCCGTTTACAAGTATATCAATAGGCTCTCCTGCTAATTTATCAAGTTCTATAACTGTCCCCGGATTAAACTCTAATATTTCTTTAATTGGCTTTCTAGTTCTTCCAAGTTCTACTGTAACCTCAAGAGGAACATCTCTAATTATAGTTATATTTTCTTTTTGTTGAGCCAGTTCATTCATATCAAAACTTTGAAATTGTGCCGTTTGAACATTTACATTATTATGCATAATATTACTTGTTTGAGACATAGTTGGCTGTTGAATAATAGGTTGTGAATGACTAGACACAGTAGGTTGTTGTACGCTAGGCTGTGGAGCTGGTGAAGGCTCTGGCACTGGTTGTGGAGTTGGCTCTACCTCTGTTTTTGCTTCTTTACTTGATGTAAGTTTTTCTATAATGCTTTCTGAAAAATCTACTGGTAATAACTGCATTATCTCACTATCAATTAATTCGTGTACAACCATTCTAAAAGAATTACATACTAAATATTCATCTTTTGAGGTTAAGTCTTTAAAAAAGGTATCATCGTCAAATTTTAAAATAAAAGCCTGTGGTGTATCTATATCTATCTTATAACCTAACATAGAAGATAGAGATGTAGATGATGAGCCTACCATTTGATTCATAGCTTCTGATATTGCACTTAAATCTAATTCTGTAAGTTCTTCATCTCCTGAGACATTTCCATCTCCACCCATCATAAGATTTGCTATTATTTTAACGTCTTCTTGCTTTAATACAAGCAAATTAGAACCTATTAAACCCTCTTTATAATTTATTTTTAACCCAACACAAGGTTTATCATATTTTCCAGATAATTCACTAGGATAAACTATACTAACTGTTGGTGTAGATATTTCCACTTTGTGATTTAATAGTGCTGATAAAGTTGTAGCAGCTGTACCCATACTTATATTTCCAACTTCACCTAAAATATCTTTTTTCTCATCTGTTAATATTTCATCTATATTTGTATTATTATCTTCGTCATTGATTACACTATCACCTAGTAAAGCATTTATTTCTTCTTGTGAAAGCATATCACTCATTTTTATTCCCCCTTCCTAATAACAGAAGTTATTTGTATAGCATTTTTTCCTTTATTTATACCAGGCTTAGCATAAAATTTAGTTAAATCCCCGACTTTAACTTTAAAATCAGAAGTTACATAAGAATCAAGAGGTATAACATCACCTACTTGTATATTTATAAATTCGTCTACTGTAATATTAGTTTTACCTACAATGACAGAAATAGGAACTCTTGCCTCTTCTAAGTGCTTTTCAACAAAAGGTCTATATTGTCCGTCATTATTTTCTACGGTAGAGAACCAATGTTTTGTATTTAAGTTACCCACTATAGGTTCTATAACAATATATGGTATACAAAAGTTCATAAGACCTTCTACATCACCAACTTTAATACTTAAAGTAACCAATGCTACCATTTCATTAGGAGACATAATTTGAGCAAATTGAGAATTTGTTTCAACTTTTTCAAGATGTGGTCTTATCTCACAAACTTGTTTCCACGGTTCTTCTAGTCTTTCTACAAGTTTTTCCATTATTTTACTTAATAATATAACTTCTATTTCTGTAAAGTCTCTTGTTTTGCTTATTGTTTCACCTGTTCCACCAAGTATTCTATCTATCATAGAATACCCTATACTAGAAGATAAATCTAATATAATCGAACCTTTAAATGGATTAAAATCTATTATACTAAGAACAACAGGATTTAATAATGAATTATTAAATTCTCCATAAGTAACTTGTTCTGAACTTATAACCTCAATATTAGTTGTAGTTCTTAAATATCCTGTTAAAAATGAAGATGATATTCTAGCAAAATTATCAAAAATTACTTCAAGAGTTCTAAGCTGTTCTTTACCAAATTTTGATGGTCTTGCAAAGTCATAAATACTAACTTTCTTTTCATTAACCGGTGTGTGTTCTATGGCATTATTGTTACCACTTGCCATAGCATTAAGCAAATTGTCTATCTCCTCTTGAGATAAAATCTCGCTCATTTATATATCACCTACCTTTCAAAGTCTATTATTATTGTAAAAATATTTCACCAATGTATACGTCGACTATAAGATTTGTAGCAAAAGTTTCTTGAAGTTTTAATAATATTTCATCTTTAAAGACAACTCTTGCATCTGTCACATTTAATTCTTCATATGTTTTACTTCTACAAACTCCTATTATTATATCCTTTATAACAGGTTTTTGTTCTTCTAAGGTAGCGATAAGTTCTTCTGATTCTTTAGATGTATCTTTACTTGTGTTTATACCTAAGCTAACATCTATTTTTACTACGTGGTCTTTTTTATCTTGACCCTTTAATAAATTTGTTACTATTGGGTCTCCTATTGAAAAGTTTTTAATATCCTCCATTGATAATTCTTGTTGTACTATTATATTGTTGCCTCCACCTTCATTAGCTTTATTCATAGCCTTATAAAGAAAGGTAAATCCAACAGCAAATAAAATTAATAATGATACTAATAATACTATTATTAGTATCATTCCTATTTTATTTTTTCCCATTTTTCTTTATCCCCCTTAATATTTATAATTCATTATCATAATATTTACTAATTACTTTTATTTCAACTCTCCTGTTGATAGCTCTATTTTCTGGAGTATCATTGGAAACTTTAGGTTTATATTCACCATATCCTTCAGTAGATATTCTAGCTGGTGGAAAGTTTTTACTACTGGTAAAATACGTTGCAACTGATATTGCTCTAGCTGCTGATAAATACCAGTTATTTGGATATCTTGTTGTACTAATTGGCATATTATCTGTATGCCCTTCTATTTTAATATTATTGTCTGGATACTTCAATAATTCATCAGCAACTTGATTTAATATATTTATAGCTTCTGGTTTTAAATCTGAACTTCCACTTTCAAACAATATTCCATCTTTAAAATTTAATGTTATGTATCTATCATTTTGTTCTATTTCTATTTTATCTTCAAGGTGGTTTTCTGCAAAATATGTTTTAAAATTTTCTGCCATATTGTCCATTTCTTCTTTTCCTCTTTGCTCAAACTCTTTATCTGAGTTTCCTTTAACTTCAGGCATTTCTATTATACCATTCCCTAACGCATCTAACATACCTGAGGTTTGCCCCGGCATAACAACTATTTGATTAGAAAATGAAGTTGCTATTTGACTGAACTTTTCAGCGTCAACATTTGATGAAGCAAACAAAAGAACAAAGAAACATAATAGTAAGGTAACCATATCACCATATGTACCCATCCACTCTGCAAGACCTTGCTTAATTTCTATTTTCTTTTCTTTTTTAGCCATATATATCACCAGCCTTATTCTCTATCACTGTCACCAAAAGTATCTCTAAGAGTTGGTGATATGAAAACTTTAAGTTTTTCTTCTATTATACGAGGGTTTTCACCTGCTGCAATAGATAATACACCTTCTACTGTGACTTCTTTGACTAACATTTCTTGTTTACTATAAATTTTCATTTTATTTGCAATTGGTGTAGATAACCAGTTGGCAAATAATGAACCGTAGAAAGTTGTTATTAAGGCTACTGCCATTTGAGGACCGATAGAAGAAGGATCTGCCATATTTTGAAGCATCAAAACAAGCCCTATAAGCGTACCTATCATCCCCCACGCTGGAAATTGTGAAGCCATCATTTCCCACACTTCCATATTATCTTTATGTCTATCTTCTATATATGACATTTCTGTTTCCATTACATTTCTTACAAGTTCTTGGTCAGTACCATCGACTACAAGCATTATTCCTTTTCTCAAAAATGGATCCATATCTGAAGATTTATCATCAAGTGCCAATAATCCTTCTTTTCTAGCTACATTAGCAAGTTCTATTATATCTTTTATAGCAGCTATTGGGTCACTATTTTGTGGCTTTAATACTTTATTTACGCTTTTCATAGCGTTTAAAAATTTAGGTAACGGAAATGCTGCTATAACCGATGCCATAGCACCCCCAACTGTAATCATAAAAGATGGCGCATCAAGGAAACTTAATACGTCCTGCATACTCCCCGATAAAAATATTGATATTATTGTAAAAGCCATCCCTGCAACTAAACCTATAATTAAACCTAGTTCCATTGTCTATTTACTCCCCTCTTAATTTATTTTAATCTTTTCTTATATGTAATTATTTTATCTATAATATCATCAACTGCTTCCTTGACTATTATCTTTCGTCCAGTAGTTAATGTTATTGTCGTATCTGGTGTTTCCTGCATAATTTCTATATAATCACAATTAATAACAATCTCAACATCATTTAGTTTAGTTAAAGCAATCATACTATAATCTCCATAAAGTCAAAATATTATTTTCTACTTTTTCTATTCTATAATATACACTATTTTTTATAATTTCTCAAGTATAAATTTATTATTTTTATATTAAAATCAATTTATATATCATTTTTAAAAGCTATTAGTATATAGCTTTTAAATTATAAAATTTTTAAAAGCTATATACTAATTATAAATCAAAAATTATCTTTTTAAGTTTACTAATTCTTGTATCATTTCATCACTTGTAGTTATTATTCTAGAGTTAGCCTGGAATCCTCTTTGAGTAGTTATCATTTCACTAAACTCATAAGATAAGTCTACATTTGACATTTCTAATGCACCACTTTGTAATTTTGAACCTAAAGAACTTACCTCAGAGCCTATTCCATCAAACTCACTTGAGTTGCTAGTTTCTTTGTAAAGATTGTTTCCATATTTTTCAAGCCCAGCTGGATTTTTAAAGTTTGCAAGTGGAATTTGCCATAATTTTTTAGTGTCTCCATTAGAATATGTGCCCATAATGACACCATTTGCATCTATTGAATATCCTGTCATAGTACCTGCTGTATTACCATCTTTTGTTTGTGATGTAACAGTAACCTTAGAGTTAAATTGTGTAACTGTTGAAAAATCTATAGATATGCTTTGCGTAGTTATTTCTCCACCTAAATTAGCGTTTTGTCCATTTTCATCAACAAGTTGGGCTAAATCTATACCAGTTAAATTTAAAGTTGTACCATTTGCACCACCAGCACCACCATTAACTTGCTGTAATTTACCGTCTGTACCAAATTGTAAACTACCAGTTAATGTTAAGCCGTTAAGATACATTTTTTCAGTACCATTAACAGTAACTTCAACACCTTGTTGTGGTGTGTTAACAGTTGGTAAGGTAACATTCCATTGATTAGCAGTATTAGCATCTTTTTCAAACTGAACATTTATAGTATATTTATTACCTTGACTATCATAAAAAGACATAGTATTTTTTTGTGTTGGATTTGTAGTTTGATTAAAGTTTCCAGTAAATTCTATACTAGTTGTTTGTTCAGCTGGAGAATATAGGTTATCACCTTCATATATATTAATAGGTACTACTGTATCTTGAACTATTTTTTGTTGTCCAGGATTATCAGGGTCGTCTTCTGCTCTCCAACCACACACATTATAACCATTAGGGTCTACAAGGTTACCAGCAGCATCTACTTCAAATACACCAGCTCTAGTAAACGAATATCCAGTTGCATCTTTTACAATAAAAAATCCATCTCCATCTATCATAATGTCGCTACCATAGTCTGTTCTTTGAGCAGCCCCTTGACTCATAACATTAACTATTGATGCAACATTAGCCCCCATACCTACTTGTTGTGGGTTTATACCACCTCTGTCATCATTAGCACCAGTAGCAGAACTTAATGTTTGGCTAAAACTATCTTTAAAAGAAACAGAAGCTCTTTTAAATCCTACTGTATTAATGTTTGCTATATTATTAGATATAACGTCCATTTTTGTTTGGTGTACTCTCAGACCAGAAACGCCTGAGTACATACTTCTCATCATAATAAATTCCTCCTTAAAATTACCGTTTTTCTTATCTGTCGTTCAAAGAAAATAGGCTTCCTAAAGGTCCAGCCTAAACTATAACGGCACCGTCTATATTTGTATAAATTTTTTCGCTGTTGTTATCTACTGCTGTGACAACTGTTTTATTTTTAATATTCACTAAAAGAGCAATATTGTCTACTAATACAAGAGAATCTTTTATACCTTTTTGTTCTGCTCTTTTTACCCCATCTTCTACTCTCTTTATTTGAGATGAAGAAAGTTGTAAGTTTCTAGAATTAAGTCTCATAGAAGCGTGTTTAGAAAACATAATACCATCTTGCGATTTGTTTTCTAAAATTTCTTTAAATGTTTTAGTATTGTTGTTGGTTTCATTATTTTGATTAGATATAGGTTGATTTTTTCTAACATTATTTATTAAATTTGTGTTTATCAAATTATTATTTATTATAGTCAAAAAATCACCACCTATTATTCAACATCTTCATAAGAAACTTCTTTATCTCCAACTTGAAGATATACTTTCTTATCTCTAATAATAACACCATCTACTTTGCCACTAACTTCTCCTGATATTATTTCTTTACCTACAAAAGATAGTGAGCTTACTAATGAGCCTATTTCTTCTATTTCTATTTCTTTTTCATTTCCTTCTACTTTAACATATATTTTATCATCTTTTAATAATATATTTTCTATTTTACCACTTATAGTTCCATCTTCACCTACACTAGCGCTTATCTCTGAACCTATAACAAGAGTATTTTCAGATACACCGACAATTTCACCTAAATAAACATCTTTACCACCAACGCTTAATACTGGTATACCGTCATCAAATTTTACAAAATCCACTTTACCTTCTACGTATCCTATTGGATTTAATTTGTCATCAACTTTAATACCTTGAATAGTTTTGCCTATTAATGACATAGCTTGTGATACAATAGCAGAGTTATCTGTTAACTCAACATCTTGTACTCTAGTGATATCTTCATATGGAGCAGTTTTATTTCCAATATTTAAGTATGGTTTACCGTTTATTACATCAACAGAAGTTACTATACCATATATATACTCATATTGACCTGTTTGTTCATTTAAAGTATTCATATATACACCTTTACCTATTGTAGCAAAAGCTTGAGCATTTGTCATAGTTTGGTTTAAATTTTGCATTTGTTCAAGAGCAGTAAATTGTGCAGTTTGAGCAATAAACTCTGTATTGTCCATAGGTTCTAGTGGGTCTTGATATTGTAACTGTGTAACTAATAGTTTTAAAAAGTCATCTTTACCTAACTGAGTTTTTACTTCTCTAATATTGCTAGGATTTTTTATTGCTCCACCTTCTTCTGGTAAGCTAACTGTAGGTCCTGACGTATCTGTTGAGGAACTACTAGAACTATTAGAACTACTAGAGTTGCCAGAGCTACTACTTGTTCTTGTTTGAGCTTGTGTAGTTTGATAGCTAGTCATATTATAAATATTGTTATTTATACTATTATCCATTTTTTCACCTCCTATATAGAATAATTAACTTGAGATTCTATAATTTCTTCTTGAGTTATATTATTTTTTTGTTCTTCTTGTTCTTGTTCAAAACTTTCTTTTATAATATTTTCTATTCTTTTATTATTTTGTTGTTGTTCTTGTTCAAAACTATTATATTGATTTTCTTCCTTATTATTGCTAGATACATTAACTTCAAGTTCTCCTACGTTTACACCTTGTTCAGCTAGCATATCTCTAAGTTGATTAAAATTAGCCTCTATAATTTCTTTAACTTTTTGGCTTTCTGCTATAAATTGGGCTGTAACTATTCCATTTTGTGTAGCTATTTTAAGAGAAACCTCTCCAAGTTGCTCTGGTCTTAATAAAATTTTAACTTCAGAAACTTCTGGCTTAACAGACACTTTTATTTTTTCCATTATTTGAGCAACAACATCACTAGAGTTAATATTTCTAAGTGACTGAGTTTTTGGTAATGAAGTATTAAATACTTTATTATTGTTTGTTATGTCTGAAATATTAAATATATCTTGTTCTGTATTAGCTTCTAATGTTACATTTTGATTATTATTTAATAACATTTGCCCTTGATTATTTTGATTATTATTTTGGCTATCACTTTGATAATAAGTAGTATTTTCAATATTTTTAACCTTAATTTGTTGTGAATTATCAATATTAGATAAATCTTCTATATTTTCATCTAATTTAATATTTTCTGAGTTTATATTTGTTTTTATGTTACTATTTTCTACTAGAGAGTTAGTAGTTTTAACTTCTTTAACATTTCCATTTAACTCATTTAATAACTGATTTATTTTTTGTTTAAGTTGTTCGCTTTCTGAACCTAATATAGTTACTTTTTCATCAAATATACCAGTATTAACAAGGTCGTTTAATGTACTATTTATACTTTCATCAATAGTTATACTATCTTGATAATTTATATTTTTAGCTATATCTATTATACTTGTCATAGTTTCTTTAATATTATCTACTGATAGTAATTGAGTAGGATTTTCTATTTCAAAAGCAGACTGTAAAAATTTAATTAAATTTTCAGTATTTTGTAACATAGATACGGATATTGATAAATTTGATAAAATTTCAGTTATTTTATCTTTTGATATACCTAAAATCTCTGATAATTTATTTAATGTTTCATCATCTACAATTGTAACTTTTTCTTTATCTAATGACTCATCATCTTTTATAATATTATCTTTTTCTACTGTTTTATTATCCGTTTTTGATACTTCTTTATCTTGAACTGTTTTATCTATTTCTGTTTTATCTATTTCTGTTTTTTTATTATATAAATTATCCGTATTTTTTTTATAACTACTAGAGTTATTTTCATTTTTATAACTGCTATTATTATAGTTATATTTTTGATTATTAAAGTTACTTTCTGCTTTGTTTAAAAACTCATTAAATCCTGTACTAGATTTATATGTATTAATAGTACTTGAGTTAGATTTACTACTTAATTGATTTAAAAACATACTTGTTAATTCCACTTTTCCCACCTCCTTTCAAATATTTTTATTATTATTGTATTGGTGAAAGTAGTCTAGAGCAAGAGGCTGCATTTTGAGGGTCCATAGCACCTAATATTTCGCTTCTTTTTTTACTTGATAAGTTATCTAATATAGTTATAACTAAGTCCATATCTGTTATTATAAGTTCCTCTAATATAGTAGTAGCAGCATCTTTTTTCATAGTTTCAAATGTTTGTATATAGTCTTTAAACTCTTTATCCATCACTTCTTGATTTATAGCCTGTTTATATAGTTCTTCTGCATTTTCTGGAGAAATACTTTCATAAAAATTAGCATATGCTTGTGGGTCATTTAAAGCTATCATTCTATCAAATTCTTCTTTTTCTGCTCTAAATTCTAGCTGAGTTTGTTCAAATTCTCTTAATCTAGCTATTTCTTTATTTAGTTCTTCAATTTCTGCTGTTAAAGAATCTATTGTTTGTTGTTGTTCATCTACTGGTTGTTCTTCTATTTGTTCTTCTTCTAAAGGTGGTAATAGATTATTTATAATAGGTATTCTTTCAAGTCCTGGTCTTAAATATCTATCTCTAATATTTCCTACATTAAATCCTATAATAGCAATAGGTATAGATACTATAATAATAAATATAATACCTGCTATTATAAGTTTAACTAAGCACCCACTTCCTTTTTTATTGGGTTCATTTTCTATTCCTTCATCTATATCTTCATCTATTAATTCCAATTCTTCTTGTTTATTTTTAATTTTATCATTTTTTTTTGCCATATTAAACCTCCAAATTAAGCCTTATTATATTTATAGCTAACTATTTCATCTATTATTTTTTGTTCTTTTTTAAGTTCTTCTCTAAAATAGTTTTCTTTTTCTTTTTCTTTTAATGCTTCAAGTACTTTTCTTTCCTTCATAGCATTTAATAAAACTAATCTTTTTTGTTCTACAACTTCTTCTGCCTTATTAACATTTTCCACTTGTTGTTCTATTTTTTTATCTATAAGGCTTATAAATTGATTAATACTTTTAATATAATTAGGCTTAACACCTTTATTGATACTTTCTCTAAAGTTTACTATATTTTGTTTTTTGCTGTTTTCAAGGTTTAAGAGTATATTTTTTTCTTCTTCTAATTTATTTAATGCTTTTCCATATTCTGTTTTACTTTGTTCTTCTAATTTTTCTTTAATATTTAAAAGACCTTGCATATTAAATATAAACTTAGCCATATTCTATTCCTCTAAAATCTTTGTCATTTGTTCATCTATTTCTTCCAAAGTAAAACATTCTTCAGTAGATTGGGTTAAAAATTGTAATATAGGCTTTCTTTTAGATATAGCCATATCTATATCTTCGTTGCTTCCAGTCACATAAGCCCCTACATTAATAAGGTCTTCAGCTTCAGAATAAGTCCCCATAAGTTTTTTAATTTCAAAAGCATTTTGTTTATGTTCTTTTGTAACTATGTCGCTCATAACACGAGATACACTAGCTAATACATCTATTGCTGGATAATGGTTTTTGTTTGCTAATTTTCTTGATAATACAATATGTCCATCTAATATACCTCTAGCAGTATCGGTAACTGGTTCTGTCAAGTCATCACCATCTACAAGGACTGTATATAACCCAGTTATAGAGCCTTTGTCTGAATTTCCTGCTCTTTCTAAAAGTTTAGGCATAACAGAAAAAACTGAAGGTGTATATCCTCTTGATACTGGTGGTTCGCCTATTGCTAATCCAACCTCTCTTTGAGCCATAGCATATCTTGTTAATGAGTCCATAAGTAATAAGACATCATTGCCCTGTTCTCTAAAATATTCAGCTATTGAAGTGGCAACTTGTGCTGCTTTTAATCTTACTAGTGCTGGTTGGTCTGAGGTTGCTATAACAAGGACAGAACGTTTAAGTCCTTCTTCTCCAAGGTCCTTTTCTATAAATTCTTTAACCTCTCTCCCACGTTCACCTATTAAGGCTATAACATTTATAGATGCACTTGTATTTCTAGCTATCATACCCATTAGTGTACTTTTACCAACACCAGAACCTGCAAATATTCCAACTCTTTGACCTTTACCAATAGATAAAAGTCCGTCTATTGCTTTTACACCTAATGATAATTGTTCTTTTATTCTTTTTCTAGAAAGTGGGTCTGGTGGTACGTTAGTAGTAGATACTTCTTGTTTTGTTTCTAAAGGTCCTTTGTGGTCCATAGGTTCTCCTAAACCATTTAAAACTCTTCCCAAAAGTTTATCAGATACTTTCACATTAAGAGGATAGTCAAATCCTTCTACAAGGCTTCCTAGTCCTACCCCTTCAATATTACCATATGGCATAAGGAGTATTTTTTTATCTTTAAAGCCTACTACCTCTGCTAATACACTTTTGCCTTCTTTTGTATGTATTTTACAACAATTTCCAATACTAACATCTGGTCCATCTGACTCTATTGTAAGTCCAACTACTCTAGAAACCTTACCTATTTTTTTTATGTAATCTTTTTCTAATATATATCTATATTTATTTATATCTATATTAAACATATTTTCACCCTATCAATTTAATATATAGTGTAAAGCTTCTTTTATTGAAGATAACTGGTCATCTATACTACATTGTATACTTCCCATTGAAGTTTCTATTATACAATCTGTATTTTTCAATGAACTATCTTTTATTATTTCTATATTGTTTTTTTCTGTATCTGTCTCAAGTATTTTTTGTTTATTTTGCTCTACATAGTCATACTCTTGTTCTGATACAAATATTTTTAAATCTTTAATTTCTTTAATAGCTAATAACCCTTTTTTTATAAGAAGCGATATAATTTGTGGATTAAATTCAAAAGAATTGGTTAATATATTTTTTGTAGTATCTATTATAAAGTTTATTATTTCTGGTTCAAGGTTGTTAATTGTAAGCTGACGTTCTTGTTCTGCTTTATCAATTATGCTTTGCCCCTGTTGTTTCATTTGTTCAAAGTCTTGTTGGGCTTGTAGCTTACCTTCCTCATATCCTTTTTCAAAGCTTTCTTTATATATTTCTTCTGATTTTATATTAACTTCTTCTTCCATTTGTTTTTTTATACTTTCAGCCTCTATTTCAGCATTTTCTTTAGCTTGTTGTATTATTAAATCTGCTTCTTGTTTAGCTTCTTCTATTATATCTTGTTTTATTTTATCTAATTGAGCTTGATATTCTGTGTCTATAACTTCACTTGATTGAGTATTTTCTATTTGATTTTTTATATTATTATTTTCTTCATTATTAAGGTATGTTTCTTGTTGAATTGGAGAAAATTTATTATCTATAATAACATTATTTTCAATATTTACATATGATGCTTTTAATATTCTAGACAATTATATCATCGCCTCCACCTCTAGCAACAACAATTTGATTAGTTTCTTGAAGTCTTCTAACAACATTAACAATTTTTTGTTGTGCTTCTTCAACGTCTGTCCTTCTAACTGGTCCCATAAATTCCATATCTTCTTTTATCATAGCAGCTAAACGTTTTGATAAGTTATTAAATATAAGAGTTTGTAACTCTTCTGTTGCACCTTTAAGAGCTGTTGCAATATCTCTTTGGTCAATATCTTCTCTAAGAATAGTTTGTATAGACCTATTGTCAAGAGATAATAAATCTTCAAATACAAACATTTTCTTTTTGATTTCTTCAGAAAGTTCAACTTCTTCTGCTTCAAGAGTATCCATAATATTTTTCTCTGTGTTTCTATCAACAGAATTAAGGATTTCTACGATAGCATCTATACCACCAACGTCTGTATATTCAGCTGTCATAAGAGTAGATATTTTCTTTTCAAGTGCTATTTCTACTTCTTTAATAATATCTGGATTTGTTCTATCCATTATAGCAATTCTCTTAGCCACATCTGCTTGCTTTTCTGGTGGTAAAGATGATAATACTTCACCTGCTTGATTAGGTTTTAAATATGATAATATTAAGGCTATTGTTTGAGGGTGTTCATTTTGTATAAAGTTTATAACTTGAGTGATATCATCTCTTCTAATAAAATCAAATGGTCTAACTTGTAAAGAAACTGTAAGTTTAGCTATAATTTCATTTGCTTTATCATCGCCAAAAGATTGTTCTAAAAGTTGTTTAGCATATCCTATACCACCTTCAACAATATATCTTTGTGCAATACATATTTGATAAAATTCTTCTAAAATATCTTCTTTAACTTCTGGTAATATAGTATTAAGGTTAGCTATTTCAAGAGTTAAAGCTTCTATTTCTTCCTCTTTAAGATGTTTAAAAATTTTTGCAGATTTTTCTGGTCCTAAACAAACTAATAACATAGCAGCCTTTGTTTTTCCACCATATTTTTCCAATAAATCAGACATTTTTTATCACTCCCATTCCTCATTAAGCCAATTTCTAAGAAGTTGAGCTGCTGCCTCTGGATTTTCATCTATAAAATCTTCAATTTTAAGTTTAAATTCAGACTCAACTTCATTAATTCCTGCAATTTTTTCAGCCACTTCTTCATCTTCTCTTTTATTAGTAGCAATAAGGTCTTCAATAGATATTTCTGGTTCAATTTCTTCAATTTCATCTGGTTGAGCTTTTTTAATAAGTGCAAAAGCGAGTAATGCTATTAATACAACTAAAACTATTAATACTATTATTTGCTCTATTTTTATAGGTTGACTAACTTTGTCAACAAACATAGGCTTTTCATATCCTGTGAGAGTTACATTTTCTATACCAGTACCTGTTCTTATAGTATCTAATAATTGTTGATCCATCTCTATTAATACTGGAGTGCCATTTTGTTCTTTAAATTGTTCCCATGTTAAATCTCTGTTTATTGTACCATTGTCTATTAAAGTTTCTTCATTATAGTATCTATATTTATATACAGTAACTGCAACAGAAGAACTTTCAGGGACAAAACTTCCGCCCTCTACTTCTTTTAACTGTTCTTGTTCATTGTATCCATATTCTGTTTCTATATTAGAACTATCATAAGTTCCAGTATTTTCTTCGCCCATAGCATAATTAGTTGGATTTTGGTCATTAGATTCTACTCCTGGTTCTGCTCCAGCTGTACCATTTACAACACTTTCAGTTTGTTCTTTTTGGACTTTAGGAACACCTACTGTAGATTCATCAACTGGTGGTGTTAACGTAAGGTTTCTTTCTTGTATCTTGTCCCAATCAAATTTAACACTAGATATAACTTTTACCTCATCATATAAAGGACTTAGTGTGTCTTGTATTTTTGTTTCTATTTCTGATTTTTTATTATTTTCGATTTCTTCTTTTTTAGAATGACTAACACCGTTACTTTCTTTGCCAGAATATAATATTTTGCCTTTAGTGTCTGCGATAGTAACATTTTCTACTTTTACACCTTCTACACTACTAGCTATAAGATTAGCTATTATAGCTCCTTGTTCTTCTGTAAACTCATCTGTTACGGCAAGAGTAACCCCTGCACTAGCTTCTTTTTTATTATTATTAAATACTACTGTATCTTCTGGTAAGGCAAGCATAACACTAGCTTCTTTTACATTATCAAAAGTTTCTATAAGCTGTTTCATTTCAGCTTCTTTTAATCTTTTATATTGTTCATTTTTATCATTTTCAGTCATACCAATATCAATATTGGCAGATACGTCATCAAATGTAATACCTTCTTTTCCTATTTCACTACTAGCAATAAGTATTTTAGACCTACCTTCATCTTTTTCTAATACCTCTATGCCAGTTCCTCTATCTATCAGTCTATTTGTTACTGTATTATCGTTTAAAACTTGTTCTATTTGTCCTATTGTTTCTGGGTCAGAGTTAGATTTTAAAACAACCCATTGCGGTCTAAAACTAATATATAATAAAAGACCTAATATGACTACAAGGCCTATAACGATAATAATTATTTTATTTCTTAAACTTTTGTCTATACTTTTCCACTTTTCACTAACTTTAGCCTTGTAGGTTAATAGTTTCTCATGCATATTCACACCTCATATTATTAAATAGATATTCTCATAATTTCTTGATAAGCATTTAATATTTTATTTGTAACTTGGGCTGTAAATTGTATTGATGAACTTGCTCTAGATTGAGCCATACTAAGCCCTATCATATCATCTGATTTACCTGTTATAAAATCTATTTGTTTTTGTTCTACCTCTTTTTGCATAGAGTTAGTTTTTTCAAAAAGTTCAATAGCTTCTTCAAAAAATTTACCAAAAGGGTCTGTTTTTGAAGAATTTTCAACACTATTATCTGTGCTAAAATTTAATTGTGTATTTAAAGGTTGTATATTATTTTCTATACGCATAATTTCCCCCTAAAATTTTATTATTTTCCTATTTCTAGCGTCTTACTAATCATATTTTTAGTTAAATTTACTGCTGTTATATTAGCTTCATAAGCACGATTAGCAGAAATCATATTAACCATTTCTTCAACTACATTTACATTTGGTTTTGTAACATAACCATTTTCGTCTGCATCTGGGTGAGTAGGGTTATATTCTTTAGGACCTTCTGTATCGTCTTCTACTATTTTCTCTACTTTAACTCCAGCTAAGCTTTGATTATTATTTAAAGCTTTATTAAATATATTTTGAAAGCTATTTTTATTATCATCTATTTCTTTAAAAATAACAGTTTTTCTTTTATATGGTCCACCATCAGCAGTTCTTGTTGTATCTACGTTTGCCATATTTTGGCTTATAATATCCATTCTAAGACTTTGAGCTGTAAGAGCAGTTGCACTTGTATTTAAAGTATCAAAAAATGACATTTTCATCCCCCCGTTATGTATTATTTGAATGTAGAGTATACAGTATCTGTTCTACTTGAGTTACTAAGAACACTGTTTACTATTACATCATATTTAGTCGAATTTTTATAAAAATTAATCATCTCTGTTTCTACATCAATACTATTTCCATCAAGTGTTGTGCTATTTTCTTTTGTACTAACTTGTATGTTAGACATAACGCTTCCCATATGGTTAACACCTGTTTCTTTAGTTTTGTTTATAGCTTCAGCTAATGCCCCTTCAAAATTAACTGTTTTACTTTTATAATTAGGTGTGTCGGCATTAGCAATATTATTAACTATAACTTGATTTTTATATTGTGTAGCTTGCATAGCTGCTTCTAATATTGTACTCTGAGTAAACAATCTATCAAAAATCATAATCAACGCTCCTTTATCTTAATATATTTTAACTTATTTTATAAGAAATGTAAAGTTTTTTTAATTATAAATATACATTTTTTTATATTTTGTATTTTTTTAATGTTTTTTATAGTTTTTATTAAGTATAATATTAGTTTTTATTAATTTTTAACATTTTGAATTTATAATAATTTATTTTATAATACCTAATATTACATATGTTTATTACTTTATAATAAATATATGCTTAAAATTTATATATAACAAAAAATCTAACCATTATTAATATTTTTATTAAAAAATACTAATAATAGTTAGATTTATATTATTAATTATTGTTATATTCTTTAATTATTGGTTGTATTTGTTCTCCATTTAATGCACTGTATATAGTTTTTGGTATTTCTGAAAAATGAGCAACGATAGATTTTGGTTTTTTAATATAATCATCTTGACCAAAAGGAACAAAATATATATTTTTTTTATTTATCATACTACCTATATTTTTCATATTAGCTCCTAATGCATCATTAGTTGATACTGCTATTATTACTGGTTTATTATTTCTTATATGCGCTTTACAAGCCATTAAAACTGGTGTATCACATATTCCGCTATTTAATTTAGCAAGAGTATTACCTGTACAAGGTGCTATAATAAAAGCATCTAAATAATTTTTAGGTCCTATAGGCTCTGCTTGTTCTATTGTTTTTATAATTTTATTTCCTGTTATACTCTCTATTTCGTCCATAAAGTCTTTAGCTTTTCCAAATTTAGTATCCATATTTTGTGAATTAAATGAAAATACTGGATAAACATTTGCTTTTAGTTCTACTAATTTTTTTATTTGCTCTATTGTATCTTTAAATGTACAAAAAGAACCAGTTAATGCATATCCTATATTTTTGTCTTTAAAATTCATTTTATCACCTCCATAGTTAATAATATGAATTTTAAAGTAATAAGTTACAAAAATTGGATATATTTAATATACATATTTTTATATTTTATTCTCTGTTATTTTTTTTAGAACAGTTACAGCCTTTAGGACAGCTAGAACAACCTCCATTTTGTCTGTCTTTTTTTATTTTTATTATAGCAAAAATAAAGATTAGTATTATTATTCCTATTACTATTATATTTCCCATATTATTACTCCTTAACTTTTGGTTTATATTGTCTAAACATTAAATATAAAGTTACTAATATTATTATAATGCTAATAGCTATACCAATTATGCTAGTTTGACCTAAAACAATAAAATTGCCTATGTTATATATTACAAATGAAACTAAATAGGCAAGAAAAGTTTGATATCCTATGGCTATTAAGGTCCATTTCCAATTTCCCATTTCTCTTTTTATAGCTCCAATAGCTGCAAAACAAGGAGCACACAACATATTAAACGCCACAAATGAATAAGCACTTACTGTTGTAAACATTGTAGCTATTTGAGCAGTCAAATTAGTATCTGTCTCTCCAACTTCTCCTAATCCAAATAATATACCAAATGTAGATACAAGTTGTTCTTTTGCTATAAGTCCATTTATTGTAGCTACAGCCGCTTGCCATTTGTTAAATCCTAAAGGAGCAAATATTGGTGCGATTAATCCACCTATTTTAGCTAAAATACTTTGTTCTACATCTACCATTTCAAAATTAAAACTAAATCTACTTAAGAACCATAATATAACAGATGCTGCAAAAATAACTGTACCTGCTTTAATAATAAATGATTTAACTCTATCCCACATATGTCTTAAAACAGTTTTTGCTGATGGCAAATGGTATTGTGGTAATTCCATAATAAACGGAGAATCTTCATCAATAAATACTTTCACTTTTTTAAGTATTAATCCTGATACTATTATCATTAATATTCCTAAAAAGTATATAGATGGTCCAACAAATGAATGGTCTGGAAATAAAGCTGCTGCAAATAATGCTATAATAGGTAATTTAGCACCACAAGGTATAAATGTAGTAACCATTATAGTTATTTTTCTTTCTCGTTCATTTTCAATAGTTCTAGATGCCATAATCCCCGGTACACCACAGCCTGAACTTATAAGCATAGGTATAAAAGATTTACCAGATAATCCTATTTTTCTAAATATTCTATCCATAATAAATGCTACTCTAGCCATATATCCACAGTCTTCTAATAAAGATAGGAAGAAAAATAAAATAAACATTTGTGGTACAAATCCTAAAACTGCACCAACTCCACCTACTATACCATCTATAACAAGGCTATATAACCAATCTGATACATTTAAAAATTCTAACACTTTACTAAAAGCATTTGTTACATATTCTCCAAAAAATACGTCATTTGTCCAATCTGTCACTAAAGTACCTAAAGAAGTTACGGATATATAATATATTAAATACATAATACCAAAAAATATTGGTAATCCTAAATATTTATTAGTTAAAATCTTATCTACTTTTGCTGACATATCTTCTTTTGTATTATTGTTTTTATCTAAAACTCCTGATACTATATTAGTTATATAATTATATCTTTCATTTATTATAATACTTTCACTTTCATCACCAAATGTATTTTCTATTTTATCTATAATATTATTTATCTTTTGTTTTTGTTCTTCAGATAAGTCTATTTTTTCTAAAACCTTTTCATCTCTTTCAAGTATTTTTATACTATACCATCTTTTTTGTTCATCTATATGTATAATTTCCTCTATTTTAGTCAAAGCATTTTTTATCTCATTAGAAAATATATCTAATGGTTTATAACTATATTCTTGACTTAATAAATCTAAAGCCTTTTCTATAAGTATCTTTAATCCATTACCTTTTAATGCTGAAGTTTCTACTATTGGACAACCAATAATTTTTGATAATTTAGAAACATTAATGTTTTCTCCTCTTTTTTTAACAATATCCATCATATTAAGTGCTATTATTGTAGGTATGCCCATTTCAATAACTTGTGTAGTAAGATATAAATTTCTTTCTATATTAGAGGCATCTACAATGTTTATTATAATATCTGGTTTTTCTTCCATAATATAATCTCTTGTTATAACCTCTTCTAAAGTATAAGGAGATAAAGAATAAATACCTGGTAAGTCTATTAAATTTACATTATCTTTATTTTTTATAGTTCCCTCTTTTTTCTCTACTGTAACTCCAGGCCAATTACCAACATATTGAAAGCTACCAGTAAGTTGGTTAAACATTGTAGTTTTCCCACAGTTAGGGTTACCAACTAATCCAATTTTTATTGACATTTCATTCACACTCCTCAACTAATATTATTTTTGCATCTGCTTTTCTTATAGTAAGTTCATATCCTCTTACAAATATTTCCATTGGATCTCCTAAGGGAGCTGTTTTTCTTATAAATATGTTTGTACCTTTTGTTATCCCCATATCCATAATACGCCTTTTAATAGCTCCTTCTCCAACAACTTTTACCACCTTTACATTTTTACCAACTTTAACTTTGCTTAATTCTTTCATATTTTTACTCCTTTTATATACCCCTCATAAAATTAAAGCCATACTTATTAGCTTAAGCTAACTTAATTTTACCTCTACTAACTTTCTTTGTCAACTATAAAATATTTTTATAAATTATATTTTTAAATATAAATCAATCAATTATTTTTAGCAAATAATTTTATTTTAACATTGTAACTTTATTGACAATAATTATCAATTATTATATAATGAACATTGTTCATAAAAGGAGGTAACATAGTGGATTTATACAACAAAATACTTGATATAAGCAAAGAAATAGCTATAAAAGATGGACTTAATAATATAAATATGCGTTTAATAGCCAAAAATTGTAATATTGCTGTTGGCTCTATATATAACTACTTCCCTTCTAAATCTGATTTAGTCATCGCTACTATAGAAGCCATATGGAAAGATATATTTAACACAAACACTCAATCATTTAATTTTGATAATTTTATTGATTGTATAAACTGGCTTTTTAATACAGTAAGTGAAAATATCTTAAAATATCCCGACTTTTTCACTCTACACTCCGTAAGTCTTAATAATGACCAAAAAATTAAAGGTATTAAGGCAATGGAATGTTTTTTTAAAAGTATAAAATATAAACTATTAAAAATTTTAGAAAAGGATAAAAATGTTAAGTCAAATGTTTTTAACGATTTTTTAACTCCTACTATATTTATAGATTATGTATTTACACTTTTAATATCAATATTAATACAAAAACAAAACAATTGTAAACCTTTATTAAAATTTATAGAAAATAGTATATATTAGTCTGGAGGTAACTTAATGAAAGTAAAAAAATATAATTTACTTTTAATAGCTAGTTTTGTATGGATAATAGCTGGATTTAATATTTTACATATAGGTATTGTTACATATACTAACTATTTGAATATTATTAATTTATTTTTATCTTTATTAGTTTTTTTATTTTTTTGGTTTATGGTTTTTAGCAAGCTTGTTTTTAAACATACAAATAGGATAAAAAATTTTGAAGAAGATTTTCAACTTTTTATAAAATTTTTTGATAAAAAGTCATTTATTATAATGGTTTGTATGATAATCTTTGGGATTTTAATAAGAACATTACATTTAGCGCCTGATGTCTTTATTGCCGTTTTTTATTCTGGCTTAGGTAGCGCTTTATTTTTGGCTGGTATATTATTTGGATATAATTATTTTAAAATTAAAATTTCTAATTAAAAATAACAAGGAGAATTTAGCATATGAAAAAATTAATTAATATTTCTTTTATTTATTTTATATTTGCAATGATAGGTGGTGTTTTTTACAGAGAATTTACTAAATATTTTAATTTTACAGAAAAAACAACTCTTGCTTTTATTCATTTACACCTATTAGCTTTAGGTACTATAATCTTTTTAATTTTAGCATTATTTTCTATTAATACTGATTTATTAAATCATAAAAAATTTAATTTATTTTTAAAATTATATAATATATCATTACCCTCTATGATAATTGTAATGACTATTCGTGGTATAGTTCAAGTTTTAAATGTTAATCTTATACCTTCTATTAATGCTTCAATATCTGGCCTTGCTGGTATTACGCATATTTTAATGACTATATCTTTAGTAATATTATTTTTAATTTTAAGAAGTTTGAATGTACATAGTAAATAGAAATTTCTCTCTTTCTTTATACACTTTAAATGTCTATAAAAATAATATACAATAACCTTGAATTTTTACATATTATGTGTTAAAATTTATATATTACTTAAATTTTAGCAAAAATATAGTTTTAAAACTAATTATAGATTATTACAAAGTTTAAATTTTATAATAAGTGAGGTGTTTTAGTGAAAATACAAGAATCTGGTGAAAATTATTTAGAAACTATTCTTATTTTACAAAAAAGAAATGGTATAGCACGTTCAGTAGATATTGCAAATGAACTTAATTTCTCTAGAGCTAGTGTTAGTAGAGCTATGTCTTTATTAAAAAATTCTGGATATATAGAAATAGGTAATATAAATCAAATAATATTAACTGATACTGGTAGAGAAATTGCCGAAAAAGTATATGAAAAGCATTGTACGTTAAGAGAGTTTTTAACTTATATTGGTGTAGAAAAAGAAATTGCTACTGAAGATGCTTGTAAAATGGAACATATTATTAGTGAACAAACTTTTGAATGTTTAAAACAAACTCTTAATAAACTAAAAAATAGTATGAATTAAATTTCATACTATTTTTTGTTGTTAGTTAAAGTTTAATTATTTAATTAAATTTTTTCATAACTATTAGACAATATTTTCATCATTAATAAAACAACTAAACCACTTTTTATTAAAAGTTATGTTTAAAATATAAATATTTATACTTAAAGCTATATTTAAAGTTAGTAATTTTATTTTATTTAAGTTTATATATTTTAAATTTATCTATAATTCTACTGTTATATATTATAATTTATTTTTCTTATATTTTAAATTAAGATACTTTTTTATTCTTAAATATTTTATAAACTTAAAATACCCAAGTTTATTAGTATCCTTATTAATAACTTATAAGTTTTAAATTTATATTTATACTAATTTTTATTTATATAATTTTATTAATATTTTTCATATGTCTTCTTATATTCTTAAGTTTAAATACTTATATATCCATCTTACATAGTATTCACTATAGTTTGACAATAGTTGTGACAAAAATTTATTGGTTATTAAATTACTGGTATAAAATATTAAACTTAACATTTTATATATTTTTATTAAAAATATACTTATTTTATATAACATTTAATTTAAAATAATAAATATAGAAATATATTTTATTATTTAATATTTTAAACGCCACTAAAAACGGTAAATAACCTTAAAATATAAGATTATTCTTATATTAAATATCAAATTTTAAAAATAGTATTTATACATAAAAAAACCACCTTAAAGGTGGTATAAATACTGCCCGAGACCGGAATCGAACCGGTACGGGATTTAACTCCCGCAGGATTTTAAGTCCTGTGCGTCTGCCAGTTCCGCCACTCGGGCAAAATATGGGAACAACAGGGCTCGAACCTGTGACCCCCTGCTTGTAAGGCAGGTGCTCTCCCAGCTGAGCTATGCTCCCACAAAGCGACCCAAAAGGGGCTCGAACCCTCGACCTCTGGCGTGACAGGCCAGCGCTCTAACCAACTGAGCTATTGGGCCATAAGCTTCACTTAGCTAACGACAAAATAAATTATAATACACTCTAACCAAATTGTCAATACTTTTTTTAAAAATTTTTTATTTTAATTGTTGAGGTATAATACATAGGTAACAAAAAAATATAAAAAAAGATTTCCCTTTGTGGTATAGTAAATTTGGAAACA
>CALWOZ010000014.1 GCA_944383305.1 uncultured Clostridia bacterium
AGTTTGTTACTTAAAATTTAATTTTCTACCTTAGGTAGTCTTTTTTGTGATGTCTGTATAAATTGGTGCAGTTCAAATTATGCATATCCTTTATTTTATTATTTAATCTTTTCACAAACAAAGTGAGCTCGTTTATTTATTACATTACCCTTTTCATCACAAATGCTATGAATTTGATATTCAACTATATTAAATTTATTTTTTATTATTTCTTTAACTTTATCTATATCAAAAAATGATTGAATTGTTCCAAACCTTTAAATGCTATATCAAATTCCATACTATCTATAACACCATTAGAAATAATAAAATCAAATTCTTTATCTTTATATAGTAACTAAAATACTAATTATTTTACATATATCTACATTAATATATAATATAAAAAATTATACCATAAAGTTTATCATTTTTAAATATTTTTTATAAATTATTGAATAAATAACTATATTCTGTTAAACTTAACTTAATATTAAATTTTATTATAATATTAAAGAGGTGATTTTATGGATACTTGTCCTATGTGTAGCTGTCTTATAACTGATGACACTTGTGTTATGTGTGGATATAAGCTTAAAAATAATAATAAACAATATGAAAAAAATAGCAGTGTTTTTGATATATTTAATTTTATAGATGGTAAAGATTCAAGTAATAATAAAAATACTACTACTCATTATAACATAGATACATTAAATAAAATAAAAAATAAAAATTATATGACTAATAAAAATAACAGTTATGAAAAAAATACTTATGAAAAGAATACTTATAAAAAAAATACATACTCACAAGTAAAATATGACAAAAATTACACACAATTAAGTTTAGAAAATAATAATCATACTACTAATATAGATAAGCCTAATCAAGTTTCACATAGTAAACCTAAAAATATATTTAATAATAAAATTAAATCTAAAAAGAAATTTAACTTTTTTATAATTATAGCTGTTTTATTACTATTATTATTACAACCAAACCTTATCATTCTTATATTTATTTTAAGAGGTGTCATATATGGAACAAACAAAGATAAAAATAAGAGGTAAATATATAAACCTAAGAAACAATTTTTCTAAAAAATATATAAATAATATAAGTAAATCTATCTCTAACAAACTATTTAATCTAAAAGAATATAAAAATTCTAAAAATATATTTATATACTTAAGTTTAGATAACGAAATAAATACATCTTATATAATAAATAAAGCAAAACAAGACAATAAAAATATTTATTGTCCTGTTTTAACTAATAAAAAAAGAGAGATGATTTTTAAAAAATATGTTAATGATAAATCTCTTATAAAAAATAAATATGGTATTTTAGAACCTTTGTATGAAATAGAAAAAATTAGTGATGAATACACTATTGTCATAGTTCCAGCCATTGTATATAATAAAAATAAATACAGGATAGGATATGGTGGAGGATATTATGATTATTTTTTAAAAAATAATACATATATGTCTTCTATTGGTCTTTGTTTTGAACAGTTTATATGTGATTTTAAAGAAGATATATATGATGAAAAAGTAGATATTCTTATTACTGAAAAAAATATATATTAAAAACCAAAAATTTAATTTTAATATAAAGCAAAACCACTCATTTAATGGGTGGTTTGCTCAAATTCCATAAGTTTTTTCTTGTTATAAGCCTCTAAAGATGCACTAAATAGTCTAACACTACACTACTATTTGTGGATAACATAACACTAGGCTTTTTTACCTACTTATTCTGGCTGCACATAAATATTTTTTAAGCTTATTTCTTTCCAATATATCTACATAATATCCTCTATACCAAAAATGTCTATTATCATATTTATATTTTAAATTTTCATATATATAAAATATGATTAAATTACTTTTATTTTTTTATATCCCTAAATTGCTATATGCCAAACTTTACAGAGGAAGAAAACAGACTGAAAAGCCATTTCAATACTTTCACACCTTAATTACCTATTAGCAAAAATTGGATGAAAACTGTCAATAGTGGCACTGAAAGCACCTTTTATCTTGAGCGATACTTTCTTAGCTAGCTTTCATATCTTCCCGATAAACAACAAGTGCTAATCTTCTAATAAAAAGTCTTCTTCGTTTACAAGCCCTCGAATAAACTCCTCAAAATTATCTGCTAAAGTAGTAATTTTGTAGTCAAATTCTTGGTCGATATGCACTACTTGGGGTTCTCCTTGCGATCCACACTCACGATAATCCAAAAAAATCATATCATGCCCAGCACTTGGGCAGTCGCATATAGCTACACCAATATTATCAGGGTACTCCCATTGGTCAATCATAAATTGACTTCCTAACTCTCCACATAAAGAATATGTTTTTTCTCTCCCAATGCCAAAAATACCTGTAATTGCGATATGATTATCTGCCCAACTGGTCGGAGTGTTGGTAGAAAAGCAAGTATTGACAGGAATACCTCCATTGTGTTGCTTCATTAACCAAATATAAGAGTCTGGTAACTTGTATCCTAGTTCTTGTTCCACACTGGAAATTAATTCATCGGAGGGTGGTTCACTAACATATTCTTCTAGCGCATACGCACTGTCATCCCAAAAGTTCGTAAAATCAAAACCTTCAAACATATTTTTCATTCCTCCTATTTGTCACTTTCTGGCTTTTGTCACTCCTATGAGAAGGATTTTTCAACAAGTCTGATACTTGTTCAGCCTTTTTCAGTCACTCTTTTTCTTCCTCTAATAGTTTCATTAAATAATGGCTATTGGGGGGCTGTGGATTTCCTCAGGGATCTGTAAAATCTTCTCTGTGAAACTTCCCATAGGTTAATGGTTATCTGTTTTACCTGATA
This sequence comes from uncultured Clostridia bacterium, assembly GCA_944383305.1. Taxonomy (GTDB): domain Bacteria; phylum Bacillota; class Clostridia; order Lachnospirales; family CAG-274; genus Tyzzerella. The sequence continues at coordinate 2,837 of CALWOZ010000014.1, forward strand.
TAACGGCAGAAGATTTTGTGTGCTCTAATTGGTCTGCTCTACAAGCTATTCTAGCGTCAGACCTAACTCCACACGCAAGTCTTTAGACGTTCTTGTATGGATAGTTCAACACTCTCCCTCTTTTTCTACTGGATAAATATTTATGTAAACTTAATCATCGCATTCTTTTTCAATATCAATAAAATGGATATACACACCACAAACTTTATCCTCTTTATCATAGCCAAAATAACAAGGATAAACTCCATCGCCCCAACCAGAAGCAAAGATAGGGATATTACAGTCTGTACCTGGTACTGTCCAATTGAGCCAATCGCCACATTCTTGTTGATATTTGGGATTTGTTTTGAAGTTTTCCTCCAATAAGTTACAGAACAGGTCGTTATATGGGTCGATGTCTTCTTCTTCACACATTCTTTGTGTCCAATACTTTTTGAACACCTCTTGAGTTTTAATATCTGCGATACAACCCATTCCGGCGTCCACAAAAAATCCAAAAAATTCGTCTTCTTCAATTTCTTCGTCCAAGTTCTCGTTGCCCACCATTCCCATCTCATAACGGACTGGCTTTTTGTTGCTAATGGAAACCTTCACACAGGCATAGCGATCCCCATAGTTTTCGCTAAGCATTACACAAATAGTCACTGGGTAGGTCCCGACAGGTATCGTCTGAATGTATGGAAGCGCTTCCTCCAACTCTACTAGCGGGTCACAGGCCAAAATTGTTCCTGTAGGGAAATGGACTGCACCAATGTCTAGTACATCTACATCTGCACTTCCAATTTTCTTCTCTGTGAAATAAGCGTCTAAGTCGATTTTACAAACCAGATTTTTCTTTACTGTTTCATATTTTTCCAACCATTCTTTTGTCGGCATAGATATACTCCTTTTCATTTACTTAACACTATATTAATTCCAATTTATAACTTTCTTTCTTCCATTATATCACAATTACAATAATGTGTAAATATAGAGAGTTTTACTAGCTAATTTGCTACATTTTAGATATACGATACAGAGCATTTAGGTAGTTCATCGATGGATATCACCTTAAAAATAGAATGAACGTCCAAAAATGAATACCTGGGCTTGTGAATATCGTAAAGAGAATAGTTTTCAGTTTATGGTTTATGCCTATTGGGCGTACAATCAATTTTTGGGGATACTTTAAAAACACTATTCCTATTATTTTTCTTTGATAATGTGGTAATTTTATAAATTCCCACGAATTAAAACAAAAAGTAAGTTTATAAATTTTATCTTTAAAAATAAAGTCATAGCTTAATTGATAGAATCAAAAAGCTAATACTATATAGTATTAGCTTTTGTTTTATACTTTAAAATTTTTTCTTTTATATAATATTACATATATTAATGCTAATATTAAAACTACAAAATACACTATAATTTGTAATACTGTTTTGTATGATATTTTGTTTTGGACACCCATATTATTTTTCATCATAAATCTATTATTTGTATTTATATTATTATCATTATTTGTTGGTATATTTTTATTTGTATTAAATGTATTATTAGTGTTGTTTGTATTATTTGTATTATTTATCTCATTAGAATTATCTGTATTATTTGTATTAATTGTATCTTTATTTTGATTATTATGTATATTGTTTATATTTGTATCTCTATTTGTATTACGATTTTCTCCATTTCTTTCATTGCCACCTAAAGCATTAATATTTAACTCTGTTTCTAAATCTCCATATTCTTGTGATGGTTGTTCTCCGATTAATTGTAAGTATATACTTTTTGCTCTATCCTCTCCATATATTAATAAATTTTTTATTCCTTCTTCATATTCTTCTATTGTATAAAATGCTGTCTTGTCATTAGCAACATAATCATATATTAAGTCATTTAATGTATTTATTGTCTCTTCAAAAATACCATTATTAATATAATTCTCAACTATTTCATTCAAATAAGAATGATATAATTCTTTATATTCTTCTATTTCTAAAAGCTTAGCTATTAATGGAGAATTTTCCATTGTATCTGTAACTGGAGCATCTATTGGAAAGTTTATAACCCTTTCTCCACTACTCATTTGGAATGTACCAAAAGAAAGATTAAAATCCCACGGAAGTATTTGAAAAACTCCATTTTCTTCGTATAAATAGTAATTATGTTTCATACTACTAGCATAGCTATCTAAATTAACTAAAAATGTATTTACTGCAAAATATCTTAAAACTTCCTCAATATCTACATATTTTTCTATGTGTTCTCCTTCATTTAATGCTTTAACCATTTTTATATAATTGTTTTTGTCCACATCTGTTAAGCCTTTTGTCACAACACTATCAAATATTTTAGAATAACTTGAAATGTTATCATCTATATAAATTAGGGCTGTTTCTGAACTACTTCTTCCTCCAACCATTTCCATTCTTTCTGGTATTTGCTGTGTATTTTCCATATTTGGTGGTTCACCTGTTTGTTGTTGTTCACTTTCTATGGTCGGCAGTTCGCCCATTTGTTGTGGTCTATTTTCCATATTTGGTGGTTCACCCATTTGTTGTGGTCTATTTTCCATATTTGGTGGTTCACCACCACCTCTACCATCAGCGCCCATTTCATCACTTTCTGGTTTATAAAGATTTCCATAATCTTTTCCATAGTATCTTTCTAAATAATCTTCTTCTAGTGTTTCAATTGCTAAATATAGCCCCCAATCTTCATTATTTATCTTTATGTTAGAAAAAGCATAAGCTGGAGAATTAACGCCCATAAAATCCATCATTTCATATGACATATATTCTTTTAAATATGTGCTATCTCCTATCATATTATTTAATACCATTTTTTCTAATCCATATAGATTTTGGTCTGTTATATATTCAGAAAAGTTAACCTTAAAACTAAATCTATCTGTTTCATCGCTAGATGCTACTTGTTGTAAACTTGAATTTCCCTTAGCTCTTATTCCAACATTTTCTATTATTGTATCATTTATTGTTATGTTAACTGGAACATATTGTTCTTCAATTGCATTTTCTATTAAATTATTAAAATTTTCATCTGAAATTTCAATATTTATTTCCATAACACTATCTTTATCAAAAACTTTTTCCACATACTCTGGGACTTCTAATGTTTCTGGTGTAAATTTATTATAAAGATATATACCTATACAAGCTACTAATGCAACTACTGCTAAAAAATATGCCAAAGTATTCATATATTTTTCTTTTATCAAAATAAACACCACCTTTCTAAAATATTTTTATCCCATATAATCTCCGTTATAACTAACTAATACTGCATTTTTAACCCCTTCTAAACTAGATATTATATTTACAAATTCAGTAGACATATTATTAAGTCTTATTTCAATAGAAAATTCTATACCATTTACAGAAACTGTTTTAGATTTTACAATATATTTTTTACATTTTTCTTTAACATAGCTTAATACACGATTTTCAACTTCGTCACCTTCTAAGTTTACAACTAATATATAAGGATTGTCTTTTGTATCTTTGTTTACAAATAAAATTAAAATTATACCTATAAAAATACTACCTATAATAGCAAGTGGTAAAAGCCCAGCTCCTAAAACTATACCTGCTGCTATAGACCAAAATAAAAACGCAATATCTAATGGTTCTTTTATAGCACTTCTAAACCTAACAATTGATAATGCACCAACCATACCAAGTGATAATATTACATTAGACGTAACAGCTAAAATAATAAGTGTAGTTATAAGCGTTAATGCTAATAAAGACACACAAAAACTATTTGAATACATAACTCCCTTAAATGTCTTTTTATATATAGCCATAATAAAAATACCTATTACAAATGAAAGCACTAATGCTAAAAGTGTATCTGTTATAGAAAAAGTTGTAGTTGCTTCTAAAAAGCTTGATTTAAAAATATCCTGAAATGTCATTTATATTTCCTCCTTTATTATCCATACATACGACAAAGCGCATATTTTGAAATAGATGTTTTACTTCTTTCGCCTAATTGGATTAAATTTAAAATAAACTCTGGCAAAAATTCATCATATTTTACCTCAAGTACAATATAGTCTTTATTTATGGGACTTATTGTACAAAGTTCTTTATTAAAAATATCGTTAGATACTATTCCTGTTCTTAAATTTTTATCAAATGTTATTCTTACGTTTCCTATTTTATATATATAAGCCTCCCTTTCATAATCTACAATAGTCTTAGGCTTTAAAAATTCCGTTTTCATTTTAATATATAAATCTTGAAAAAGTTGTTTTTGAGATTTTATTAAAAACTCTATGTCATTATTTATAATTTTTAAAACTTCATCTTTTGTTATAGGTTCGCTTATTTTTTTACATAAGCCATTTATTTTTGATTTCTTTTCTAGCCTTATAAAGCTATCATCATCATTATAAAGTCTTATTCTAAATTTATCTCTTTTGTTAAGTCCTAAAAGTTTCTCTTCCAAAACTTTATTGTTAAAGTTATCAAAATAAATACTTCTTATTTTATATTCAAAAGAATCTTTATATACATTTTTATCTAATGTTAAAAAGTTTGATATTTTAGACCTTATTATTAAATAGTCTTGATAATTTATATAGTGCTTAAGCTCACTTCTAAAGTCCATATAACCACCTCCTACAATATAATATAAATTATAATTCTTAAAATTATCTTAAATTTTTTAAGATTATTTTAAAATTTTTTGATATAATTAAATTATAATTTTATTTTTTAAAATTTTAAGAGGTGATAAAATGCGAATTTTATTAGTAGAAGATGAAAAAAATTTATCTCAAGCTATTGAATATATATTAAAAAAAAATAAATACATAGTAGATGCTGTATTTAATGGTGAAGATGGCTTAGATTATGCCTTATCAAATATATATGACTTAATAATTTTAGATATAATGATGCCAAAGTTAGATGGAATACAAGTTTTAAAAAGTATTAGACAAGAAAAAATATCTACACCTGTTTTATTTTTAACTGCTAAAAGTACATTAGAAGATAAAGTTATAGGTTTAGATACTGGTGCTGATGATTATTTGACTAAACCTTTTGAAATAGACGAACTTTTAGCAAGAATTAGGGCTATGTTAAGAAGAAAAGGTGAATTATTAGAAGATAATATTACATTTAAAGACATAAAGCTAAACAATTCTAATTACACCTTATATTGTGATAAAAATTCTGTTCAGCTTCCACTTAAAGAATTTAACATAATGAAAATATTTATTAATAATCCTCAAAATGTTATAACAAAAGAATACTTAATAGAAAAAGTTTGGGGCTTTGATAGTGACACAGACTATAATAATGTTGAGGTATATATATCTTTTTTAAGAAAAAAGTTATTAACTATTGGTTCTAAAGTTGAAATTAAAACTGCTAGAGGTGTTGGATATTATATGGAGGGCTAATTATGTTAAAAAAGCTAAAGACAAAATTTATTTTAACTATTATTTTTATAATATCTCTTATAATGTTAATTATCCTTTTATCTATAAATATAATATTAAATACAAATATGAATAAAAAAACTATTGATACTATGAGAGAAATCGCTATTAACGATGGTATACCCCATATGAAAAACCCTAGTTTTAAGCCTATGCCACCTGAAGATAATCACATTAGACAATTTGATATTAGTTTTTCTGTAAAGTTAAATAAACAAAATAAAATAACAGAAACTATATATCCAATACAAATGAGTTATGACGAAATTCAGTTAAATACTTTAATTGACTATGTACTATCTAATAAAAATGACTATGGTCAAACTGGAAATATTAGTTTTTTTAAAATGTCAAAGCCTTATGGTCAAATTATTGTTTTTTTAGATACAACAAACAACAATCAAGTTAAACATAATTTAATTTATATTTCTTTAATTGTTTTTATTTTAAGTTTATTATTTATTTTTATAGTTTCATATTTTTTAACAGAATGGATGATAAAACCTGTAAAAGAAACCTTTGAAATCCAAAAACAATTTATAGCAAATGCTAGTCACGAGTTAAAAACTCCCCTTTCAATAATATCTACAAATGTATCTATATTAGATTATGAAGATGATATTATAGAACAAAAAAAATGGATAAAAAATGTTAAAACAGAAGTTTTTAAAATGAATGATTTAATTAATAAATTGTTATTATTATCTAAAGTTGAAAACTTTTCAAAGGTTAAACCGTCAGAAAGTATTAATATTAGTACAGTTATATTAAACAGTATATTAAGCTATGAAAGTATTATTTTTGAAAAAAATAGAATATTAAAATATAATATACCCCCAAATATTTTAGCTCCTTGTATAGAAGATGATTTATCTACTATAATTAGAATTTTTTTGGATAATGCTATTAAATACTCTAATAAAAATGATATTATAGAAATTAATTTAGAAAAAAAACATAATAATATATCTTTGTCAATATTTAATACTGGAGTAGGTATAAAAAATGAAGATATAAAATATATATTTGATAGATTTTATAGAGTAGATACCTCTAGAAATAAAGAAATAGAAGGTTATGGACTTGGACTGTCTATTGCTAAAAAAATAATTGATAACAATAAATGGCAAATAAAGGTAAATAGTATTTATAATAAATGGATAAAATTTACAATAGATATATAGTTTTGTAAAAAGAAAATATTATTAATAAAAAAAGGTGTTAATAATTTATTAACACCTTTTTTAATCTCAATTAATATTTGACTTATTGTTCAAGATAAAAATTATAAATAGATTTTGGTTTTAATACTATTTTAATTTTTAATACTACAAACGCTATTTGTGTTTTACAGTTTTTATTCATTCTTTTAAGCATTTGATATTGTATTAACTACTTAAGAGTTTATTATACAAAATTGGGATTTTTCTTGTTAGTCGCTTTCTATAATACGACTAGCCATAAAAACTATGATAATATTTATATTATAAACACATTTCAAATATTTTTATTATATCATCTTTACTTAATGTTTTAAATCCATTAATAGTTCCATTTGAACAAGCTTTTTGTGCCATAATTTGAAAATCCTCTGGCTTAATACCTACTTTAGTAAATGTACTGTCTAATCCTAATGTATCAAAGAAAAATTCTGATAATTTTTTAATACTTTCTTTAGCTACTTCCATTTGTCCTAAATTTTTATCAATATCAAATACATTTACTCCAAATTGATAATATTTAGATACAGTTGTTTCATCTAAGCAATACTCTAACCATCTAGGTGTAAGTAATGCAAGTCCAAGTCCGTGAGTTATGTCATATTTAGCAGATAATTCGTGTTCCATAGGGTGACAGCTCCACTCTTGATTTTTCCCTCCATTGACAAAGCCATTTATAGCCCACGATGAAGTCCACATAAGATTGGCTCTAGCTTCATAGTTTTCTGGTTCTTTCATAGCAATAGGAGTATATTTAATAATTGTTTTCATCATACCTTCCATAAAACAATCTAACATATAAAAATCTTTTTCCATATTAAAATATACTTCCATAATATGACTCATCATATCTACCGAACCACAAGCAGTTTGATATGGACTTACTGTATAAGTTACTGTTGGGTCTAAAAATGAAACCTTTGGTAAAAGATGAGGAGATAACCTTCCTATTTTGTCTTGTGTTTCAAGATTACTAATTACTCCACCTGAGTCCATCTCTGACCCAGCAGCTGAAAGAGTAAGTATTGTAACAATAGGTAAGGCTTTTTCAATAGGTGCCCATTTACTAAAAAAGTCCCACGGGTCAAAATCTACACAAGCACCTGCTGCTATATATTTTGTAGCATCTATTGTAGAGCCTCCTCCCACAGCTAAAAGTACGTCTATGTTTTGTTCTTTACATATTTTAGCTCCTTCTCTTACAGATTCAATACGAGGATTTGGTTCTATGCCTGATAATTCAAATAGTTCTAAGCCAAATTTTTCAAGCTCACCTACAATTTTATCATATAGTCCTATTTTTTTAATAGAACCTCCTCCATATGTAAGCAAAACTTTCTTTCCATATTTGCTAAGTTCTTTTCCTAAGTTAGATAATTGATTTTCTCCAAAATAAACTTTTACTGGTACATCATAAACAAAATTATTCATATAATAACGCTCCTTTAAATTAACTATACTTATTTTATATCCTTAATATATCTTAAAGCATTAAGCTACAACCTATTTTCATAATACAAGCTTATTATCTAAACTATAACTATTTATAACTTTATCAAATTTTAATAATAATTTAATAATATTTTCTATAGTTTTATGTAATATTAAATATTTTTTATATAGAACTTGTTATCCATTCATAAAGTTCTTTATCATCTTGTGATACTTTACTTCCCCAAATTGGTAAGCCTTTAAAAACTATTGAATCTGGGCAAAGAACTTTAATATCACTTTCACTTTTTCCCATTTTGCTACCTTCGTGTGTACAAAATGGACGAATTATTTTATTTGAAAAGTCATAGCTTTCTAAAAATGTAAATACTGGCATAGGCATTGTACTCCACCAATTTGGATACCCAATATATACAACCTCATATTTACTTATATCTAGTATATTTCCAACAATTTTAGGTCTTATATTTTGTCTTAACTCATTTTGTGCTTGTTCTGTACATTCTTTATAATTTTGTGGATAAGGTTTTTCACAAACTATTTCAAATAAATCTCCACCTACAATAGACTGTATCTTTTTATCTACAATTTCTGTATTACCAACAGTAAGATTTTTTATTTTACCATTGACATAATTTTCTCCCTTATGTGAAAAATATACAATTAATATTTTATTATTCAAAGTTGTTTCCTCCTTTATTTTATACACTAAATAACACTAAGTATATGATTATTATATGTATAAAAACTTACTATAAGGCTCCTACTACTTTATGAGGTACATACATTTCTTCTAAATAGTCAATTTCACTTTTTGATAATTTTATGTTAAAACTTCCTACTGCATCATCTAAATATTTTTCTTTTGTCACGCCAATTATTGGAGAAGCTACTCCTTTTTCAAATTGCCAAGCAAGTGATATTTGAGTCATTGTTGCGTTTTTGTCTTTAGCAAGCTTTTCTACTCTTTTTACAATTTCCATATCCATTTCTTTTGTCAAGTCATATTTATTCATAGCTGTTTTATCTGTTTTACTTCTTAATGTGTCTGCACTCCAAGTCCCACGAGATAATCTTCCTCCAGCTAAAGGACTATATGAAGTTCTTGCAATATTATTTTCATCACATATAGGAATTAACTCTCTTTCATCTTCACGATAAACAAGATTATAATGATTTTGCATAGAAACAAATTTTGTCCAATTGTTTTTTTCTGCTATATATTGCATTTTAGAAAATTGATATCCATACATAGCTGATGCACCTATTGCTCTTACTTTACCCGATTTTACTACCTTATCTAAAGCCTCCATAGTTTCTTCTATTGGGGTCGTATAGTCAAATCTATGAATAATAAGTAAGTCAATATAATCTGTTTCTAATCTTTTTAATGAACCTTCTACTTCTCGTGGTATTGCTTCTTTAGATAAGTGTCCTTCGTTAAAATAAACCTTTGTAGCAATAACAACTTTATCTCTACTAATATTGTTTTTTAATGCTTTTGCTAAATATTCTTCGCTAGTTCCTGCTGAATAACAATTAGCTGTATCAAAAAAGTTTATGCCTAAATCTAATGATTTTTTTATAATTTTTTCTGTTTCTTGTGGATTTAATGTCCAATCGTGCATATTGCTAGCTGGGTCTCCAAAACTCATACAACCCATACATAATTTAGATACTTTAATATCCGTATTACCTAATTTTGTATATTCCATAAATTAATTCACCGCCTATTTTTAATTAACTCTTTATTTATTTTTATAATATTTTAGCTATTAATTACATTTTTATTATTTAATTAAATAGTTGTAATCTTTATATTACTAATTAGCCTAATTTATTATATTCTTCATCTATTACTTGTTCACACCATTGTGTTGATGTGTTTTCTCCAAAAACTTCAATAGCAAGATGGCTAAACCAGGAATTTGCCGATGCACCGTGCCAATGTTTTACATTTGGTGGTATTGTTATAACATCTCCCGCTTTTAATTTTTGTGCCTCTTTACCCTCTTCTTGATACCAGCCTTCACCCTCTATACATATTAAAATTTGCCCGCCACCAGAGCTAGCTTTATGTATATGCCAATTATTTCTACATTTTGGTTCAAAGGTTACGTTTGCAACAGTTTTAGCTAAAGGTTTTAAGTATGAGTTTCCTATAAAATATTGAGAATAGGCTAAATTAGGCTCTCCCATTCCAAAAATTCCTCCGTGTTCTTCTTTAGTGTCCTCATCTTCTTCATATACTTCTTTTGCTAAATTAAAAACTGCCCAAGCGTTAGGCCACCCTGCATAAAATGCTGCGTGTGTTATAATTTCTGCCATTTCATCTTTTTTAATACCATTTTTCTTTGCATTTATTAGGTGATACTTTAAAGAGTTATCTATAAGTCCCTTTCCCATAAATACACATAAAGTCACTAATGACCTATCTCTTAAAGATAGCTTATCTTCTCTGGACCAGACTTCTCCAAATAAAACATCATCATTTAATTGTGCAAATTTAGGAGCAAATTTTCCTAAACTATCTCTGCCTGCTGTTTGTTTTTCCATAACATATCTCCTTTTAATTTAATTAAATTTTATTTAAAAATAATTTAATATAAAATATTATTTATTCTATATATTTTAAAAATATTAATATTAACTAATATAATTGACTTATATAATTAATAATGATATAATTTCTATGTTAATTTTAATTATATAACTTAAAGTTAACTTTAAGTCAATACAATATTTTAAAAATTTTTATTGGAGATTTTATGTTTTATACAATTAGTGAAGTAGCAAAAAAATTAAACTTATCTACCTCCACATTAAGATATTATGACAAAGAAGGATTATTACCTTTTGTTGAACGTTCTCAAAGTGGGATAAGGAGGTTTAAAGATTCTGATTTTGAATGGTTAGAACTAATTGAGTGTTTAAAAAATACTGGTATGTCTATAAAAAATATAAAAAAATTTATAGATTATTATATGGAAGGAGATTCTACTATAAACGAAAGGCTTAACACCATTGATAATCAACGTCAAGTAGTTATAGAACAAATTAAGCAATTAGAAAAAAATCTTGAACTTCTTAATTATAAACATTGGTATTATGAAACTGCCAAAAAATTTGGCACTTGTAGTATACATAAAGATTTAGACATTAATGACATACCAAAACAATTTAGAAAAATTTATTTAAAAAATAAGCAATAATTTATAACACCAATTTTTCTAATTTTTAATACAAAATATTAATTAATACAAATTCCCCTATTATATTTAATAGGGGATAGCTTTTTAGGGGTTATTTTTATATGTAACTATAAAGCTATGCTTTATAGTTTTATTCTTCCATTTCTTTATGAAGTTTCTCTAATGCTTTTTTCTCTATCCTAGACACATAGCTTCTACTTATGCCAAGTCTTTTAGCTATATCTCTTTGTGTAAGTTCTTCTCCATTTATAAGTCCATATCTAAGCTCTATTATAGTTTTTTCTCTACCTTTTAAAATTTTTTTCATTTTTTCATATAGCACTTTGCTTTGCATTTTTAAAGCAACTTGCTCATCAATACTAACACTATCGTCTGCCACTTTATCTTCTAAGGTTACCTCATTACCATCTTTATCTATACCTACTGTATCTTGTAAGTATACATCTTTATTGTGTTTTTTACTAGCTCTTATATACATTAATATTTCATTTTCAATACATCTAGATGAATAAGTGGCTAATTTTATACCTTTATCATTTTTAAATGTTGTAATAGCTTTTATTAAACCTATTGTACCAATAGATATTAAATCTTCACTATCTTTTTGATAATTAGTATACTTTTTTACTATATGAGCTACAAGTCTTAAATTTTTTTCTATTAGTATGTTTTTAGCCTCGATGCTCCCTTCTTTGTATTCTTTTAAATATTTTTCTTCTTCTGCTGGTGTTAAAGGTTTAGGAAATGTGTTACCATTTGTTATACAAGAAAACATAAAAAAACAATTAAAAATTGAAAAAAACAAAAAAACACCCCCAGCAAAGCTATTTTATATAATATGCTAAAAGTGCTCATTTTGTGCAAGTCTAAAATTATTTTGTATAATTATTATTGAAATAATAATTATATATGATAAAACAAACTTGTCAACCTATAAATAGATTATAAAACATTAAAATTTATGATCATCTTCAATAAGTTTTTATTTGATATAAAAATAAAACAAAAGTAAGTTTATAAATTTTATCTGGAACCATAGCTTAATTGAAATTAATAATAAAAACATAGATAATAAAATCTATGTTTTTATTAAATTTATGAAATTATTAAAATATAAGTTTTCCTATAAGATATCCTAACTGGTAACACCCAATTACAGATAAGGTTAAATAGAAAAAGTTTTTCATAAATATCCCCTCCCATAAATTTAATCTTTGGTGTACTAATATTATATGAGGGAATATTTTAATTAATTCTAATTTTTAATACAAAAATTAATACATATATTTACAATTCTATAAATATCTTTCTATTACTTTTGTAAGATTAGCAAAATCTTCTATTGTAAGACGTTCTCCTCTAATATTTATGTCAAATCCTGCCTCTTGTAATATATTAGATATTTGCTCTTTATTAAATTTAAAATTTTCAGCATTAAATATGCAATTTAAAAGAGTTTTTCTTCTTTGAGAAAAGGCAACTTTTATTACATAAAAAAATAAGTCCATATTATCTATATCTACTGGTGGTTTATCAAGAGTTGTAAGTCTTATTACTGCCGAGTCTACATTAGGTCGTGGCATAAAACAATTTCGTGGTACATTAGCTACAAGATAAGGTTCACAAAAATACTGAACAATAACAGATAATGAACCATAGTCTTTTGTTCCTGCCAATGCTCCCATTCTATAAGCAACTTCTTTTTGTATCATAACTGTTATATTATCTATAGGTAGTCTATTTTCTAATATGTTCATTATTATAGGTGTAGTAATATAATAAGGTAAATTGGCTACAACTTTTATGTTATATCCTTTATTTTCTTCTGCGATTTTATTTATATCTACTTTTAATATGTCTTCATTTATAATTTCAATATTATTAAAATTAGATAATGTATCTTTTAAAATAGGTATAAGAGTTCTATCTATCTCTACTGCTATGACTTTTTTGGCATTTTTAGCAAGACACGCTGTAAGAGTACCTATACCCGGTCCTATCTCTATAACTATATCATCACTAGATATATTAGCAGCTGATACTATTTTATCTAAAACAAGTTGGTCTATTAAAAAGTTCTGTCCAAAGTTCTTTTTAAATGCAAAACTATATTTATTTATAATCTCCTTAGTTTTAAAGGCTAATGTTTTATTTTCGTCTAAATTATTAATATTAATCTCTCCAAACTTTATTTAATTTTAGCTACTTTGGCAAGTTTATGTTCTTTATCAAACTATTTTTTAAGTTTTGTTGTTAAATTTACTTTAATTATACAATTTATTTTAACTTACTAATTTTTTATTGCCAAAATGTTGCTATATATTTATTATACCAAAGTTATTAAATAAGGCAAATTCTTTTATGAAAAATTAGGAAATAAAAAGTTTCTAAATTATTCTGTTATATATTAAGCACTTCAAGAACAATCTCTTTCCAATACAAAAGATACATCATATGTCCAACCTTATCTATTATATACATCATAATAAATACCCTTGTCATCATTTTTTACTGCACTAAGAATGGCATTTTTAACTAACTCATAGTTATCATTAATATATTTTCTTTCTTTTTCTGATACTGTTTTCAACATTACTTCAAGTTGACTATCAAAATTTTTATTAATTCCATAAGCTATTTTCTTAAAAAAGTATTTTGAAATTGTTTTCATATATAGTGTAAGAAAGTTATTTCGCTTTGTTTCACTATTAATGATACTTTTTGTTTCTATACAATTATATGGAACCATACTACTAACTAATGATAACGCTTCAACCTTTTCTGGATTGTTCTGTGCATACACTTGTGCATAATATCCACCTACACTATGTCCAATTAAACGTAACTTCTTAACACCATAATATTCTAATACAGCATTAACACATTCAAAGAAATCTTCCATTGTATAATAATCCCAAACATCTGATTCTCAAATTCCTAGTCTATCAAAGGAAATGATACATATATCACTTAATTCTTCTAAATATGGTATATATTTTTTTGAACCTGTAAATCCATAAAAAAATAAAATTGCTGTTTCTTTCTATTCTCTTCCATATCTTAAATAAAATATCTTTTTATTATTAACATTAAATCTTTCTGTAACAACCATTTCTATTTCCCAATCTATTTGAAAAATTATAGAAATAAATTCCAGTTTGTCATTATATAACGCTAATCAATAACCTACATACTCTATAATTAAAAGTACGGAGCAATTACCTACTCCGTACATAATCACACATATATTAAATCAAGATTAGTCACTTAAATTTAGATAAAAATCCAAGAGCATTGCCCTCTCTTGATGTATATCCTATATCAAAATACCAAATAAGCCAATGCTTATGGACAATAATATAAAGTGGCTAATTATTTAGTTCTATAATACACATTTTTATTATATTCTAGTTTAAACTTATCTCCCATATCTTCAAAGTAGATACTTTCTGTTTTGGTTTGACCATCAGCACCTGTAACCTCTACATTACCTGCATCTATAAGATTATAAGATAAAGAAACTAAACCAGCTGAACCTTCATATAAAAATTTACCTTCTGGTGTAACTTGAAAAATATCTCCACTTTCACTTTCATACTCACCTACAAGATTTTCTTGCATAAGATTAAAAAGTGCTGTTTTTTCCTCTTCTGTCATAGAATCTACTGGATTAGGTGTTTCTTCTTTGCTACAACCAACTAAAGTTACCAATAAAATCATTAATATAGCTAAAACTATTTTTTTCATTTTATTCCCTCCTAAAGATTAGATTTTTTCTTTTATAAAATCTAATGCCGATTTTATCGCCTCGTCTATTTTATTAGGGTCTTTACCCCCTGCTTGAGCCATATTAGGACGGCCTCCACCGCCTCCACCACATATAGTAGCAGCAACTTTTACTATATCGCCAGCTTTAAGATTATTTTTTATAGCACTATCGCTACACATAGATATAAAATTAACTTTTCCATCATTATCACTAGCTAAAAGTATAACATAATCTGATAATTTTTCTTTTATTTTATCACCCATATTTCTAAGAGTATCCATATCCATATTTTGAACTTTAGAAAGAAGTATATCCATACCATTTATTGTTTCTTTTTGACTTAATATTTCATCTAAAAGTCCTGATGATAATTTAGATTTTAAGCTTTCTATTTCTTTTAAAAGTTTTTTATTTTCCTCTATTATAGATAATGATTTAGATACTACATTTTTAGGATTAGCTTTTAAGTTTTCACAAATATTAAGTATTATATTTTCTCTTTCTTCATAAAACTCTAAAGCGCCAAATCCTGTCACAGCCTCTATACGTCTAACACCAGCAGCAACACCACTTTCAGATATTATCTTAAAGCTACCTATTTGAGCAGAATTTTCAAGATGAGTACCACCACAAAGTTCAATAGAATATCCACCTATATTTATAACTCTAACAACCTCTCCATATTTTTCACCAAATAAAGCTGTTGCTCCTTCTTTTTTAGCTGTTTCTATGTCTGTTTCTTTAATGTTTACATTAAGTCCTTTTAAAATATGTGAATTAACTACTCTTTCTATTTTAGCTAAATCTTCTTTTGTCAAAGCTTCAAAGTGAGTAAAGTCAAAACGTAATCGACTTTTAGAAACTAAAGACCCTGCTTGTTCTATATGATTTCCTAAAATCTCTTTTAATGCCTTGTGTAAAATATGTGTAGCTGTGTGATTTCTAGCAATAGATAGTCTATTATCTTCATCTATTTTTAAATCAACAGTGTCATTTACTTTTATTTGACCTTTTTTAACAACACCGTGGTGTATAATCTTATTTGCTCCAAAGTTTGTACAATCGTTTATTTCTATTAAAACATTGTCATTTTCAATAACACCTTTATCTCCAACTTGACCACCCATTTCTGCATAAAAAGGTGTTTTATCAACCACAATAGCTACTTTATCTCCCTCTTTAGCTATGTCTACAATACTATCTTCGCATATAATAGCTAAAACTTTGCTATCTTTAATAACGCTATTATTATATCCTAAAAATTCACTTTTCATAGCTGGGTCTAATTTATGGAATATTGTTTCTTCTGCTCCCATATAAGTGTCTTCTTCTCTAGCAGAGCGTGCTTTATTTTTTTGGTTTTCCATTTCTTTTAAAAATTCATCTTCATCTACTGTCATATTTTCTTCTTCTAAAATTTCTTTCATAAGGTCAAAAGGAAAACCATAAGTGTCATAAAGTTTAAAAGCGTCTTCACCTTTTAATGTATTTGACTTAGAAGATTTTAATTCATTTATTTTTTGTTTTAAAAGTTCCATACCATTGTCTATTGTACTATGAAATCTTTCTTCTTCTACTGTTAATATTTTATAAATATAGTCTTTCTTTTCTTCTAGCTCTGGATAAGCTTCTTTAGATGTGTCTATGACAATTTTACTTAAATCTGCTAAAAATAAATCGTTTATACCTAAAATTTTGCCGTGTCTTACTGCTCTTCTTAAAAGACGTCTAAGGACATATCCACGGCCTTCATTAGAAGGTAAAACTCCGTCTGCTGTCATAAAAGTAACTGACCTAATATGGTCTGTTATAACTCTTATAGATATATCTTTTTTAGCATCTTCTCCATATTTAGTATTAGATAATAAACATACTTTATCTCTAATGGCTTTTACTGTGTCTACGTCAAAAATAGAGTTTACCCCTTGCATAACAGTTGCTATTCTTTCAAGCCCCATACCTGTATCTATGTTAGGATTTGTAAGGTTAGAGTATGTTCCATCTTCTTCTCTATTAAACTGTGTAAAAACTAAGTTCCATATTTCCATATATCTGTCACAATCACAGCCCACATAACAATTAGGATTGTCACAGCCATATTCCTCTCCCTTATCAAAGTATATCTCTGAACAAGGTCCACAAGGTCCTGTACCGTGTTCCCAAAAGTTGTCTTCTTTACCAAGACGTACTATTTTCTTTTCTGGTATTCCAACTTTTTTATTCCATATTTCAAAGGCTTCATCATCATCTTCATATATAGATACATAAAGTCTATCCTCTGGTAGCTCTAACACCTTTGTAAAAAACTCCCACGCCCAAGGGATAGCCTCTTCTTTAAAATAATCTCCAAAAGAAAAGTTTCCAAGCATTTCAAAAAATGTACCGTGTCTTGCAGTTTTTCCTACATTTTCTATATCTCCTGTTCTAATACACTTTTGACAAGTTGTAACTCTTTTATTTGGTGGTATTTGCTGTCCTGTAAAGTATGGTTTTAAAGGAGCCATACCAGAATTTATAAGTAATAAACTTTTATCATTTTGTGGCACTAGAGAAAAACTATTCATTTTTAAATGCCCTTTTTGTTGAAAAAAGTCTAAATATTTTTTTCTAATTTCATTTACACCTAAATTTTTCATATTTCCCTCCATAAAATTTTATTATATTAATTATATTAAATACGCCTATGTATGTCAACTTTTTGTAAATTTTATTCTATTTCTTTATCTAAAAAATTTATCGTTATTACTACACCTTTATCACATTTTATATTTCTAAAATTATCTATTATGTTATCTTCTAGGTCTAAATAATTTTCTTTTATCCCTATTTTATAGTATAAAACTATTTCTTTATTTGCTTTTATTTCTTGTGTATCTGGTAAAAATCCATAAGAAGTTGTTATCATATCTTCAAAGTCAACATTATATTTATATGTGTATTTAGATATATTTTCATCTAAAATGTTATAAACATTAAAAATATTATTATCTATTTTTAAACCTATTCTAAATAACTTATTTTCTTTTAAATCATTAATATCACTAAATATATTACCAATATTTTCCCAATCATTTTGATTGTATTCCCATAATTCTATACTAACAACTTTTATACTATCATCTATTTTATAATCAAAAAATTGTATTTCATCTTGAAATAATGATAATAATTTTCTTGTTTCTTTTGAAAAATATGCTTTTTTAATTGTCATATTATTAACTTTTTTATAAAAATTTACATTACCAGAATAATCTAATAAAAATATTAAACTTACTATGAATAATAAAATACTTGTTATTAGAATTATTTTCTTTTTAATAGTATTTCACCTCCACATTTTTAATAATAACTAAAAAATTTACCTTTATCTTAAAATTATAAATTTAAGATAAAGGCAATTTTTATAAGTCATTATATGTTCTCTCTAAATTAGCAAACTTTGTATATTGCCCAAGCCAACTAAGATTTACAGTACCAACAGAACCATTTCTTTGTTTAGCAATAATGACCTCTGCTTGTCCTCTTTTTTCTGTTTCTGGGTTATAGTATTCATCTCTATATAAAAAGCAAACAAGGTCAGCATCTTGCTCTATTGCTCCAGACTCTCTAAGGTCTGATAACATTGGTTTTGGAGGTTTTCTTTGCTCTACTGCCCTACTAAGCTGAGATAAAGCAACAACTGGAACGTCTAACTCTCTAGCCAATCCCTTTAATGCACGAGATATAGCGGATATTTCTTGTTGTCTATTTTCATTTTTGCTACTTCCATTCATAAGTTGAAGATAGTCTATAACAACAAGTCCTAAATTTTTTTCTTTTTTAAGTCTTCTACATTTAGCTCTAAGTTCTGGTATAGTTATAGCAGATTTATCGTCTATATATATAGGAGCATCTGATAATAAGCTAACTGCTTCTGCTATTTTATACCAATCATCTGAGGCTATATCACCAGTTCTAAGCTTTTGAGCGTCTATTAACGCCTCTGTACAAATCATACGATTTACTAGCTGTTCTTTAGACATTTCAAGACTAAAAATAGCTGTCGTAACATTATTATGAAGTGCTGCATACTGAGCAATATTTATAACAAAAGCAGTTTTTCCCATAGATGGTCTAGCTGCTATAAGTATAAAATCTGAATTTTGTAAGCCTGACGTTTTCATATCAAAATCTATAAATCCAGTTTCAACACCAGTAACTTTATTTTTATTTTTATATAAATTTTCTATTTTTTCAATAGAGGTTTCTAAAATTTGGCTAATAGGTGAAAAATCATCTAAATTATTATTATCACCTATACCTTCAACTATTTTTTCTACTTTATCTACTATATTTTCTATTGTTTCTGTATTATCAAAAGTTAAAGCATTTATGTCTTTAGATGCTTTTAATATTTTTCTTCTTATAGACTTTTCTTTAACAATATCTGCATATTGTTTTATCAAAGCACTAGTAGATACTATGTTATAAAGGTCTATTATATATTCATATCCACCTACATTAGATAGCATATTCATACTTTCTAATTTATTTTTTAATGTAATAACATCTACTGGTTGGCTATTAGAATACATATCTATAATAGCTTCAAATAAAACTCTATGCTCTGGTCTATAAAAATCTTCAGGCTTTAACATTTCATAGCCAGTAGCAATACCATCTATATCAAATATCATACAACTAATGACTGCTTGTTCTGCCTCAAAGTCATTAGGTGGTATTTCTGGATTTATATTAGTGTTTATATCTGCCATAATTATACCTATTTTTGTTCACTAATAGTTACTTTTAAAGTAACACTAACTTTAGGGTGTAACTTTACTGTAACTTCTTTTTCTCCTAAAGTTTTTATAGGGCTTGATAAAATTATTTTCTTTTTATCTACATCTATACCTGCTTGTTCTTTTAAGGCACTAGCTAATTCTTTGTTTGTAACAGTACCAAAAAGTTTGCCATTTGTACCAAGTTTAACATATATTTGTAGATTTTTGGCTTCTATTGCTTTGCCTAAAGCAACTGCGTTATCATATTCTTCTTGTTTTTTTGCATCTTCAATTTTTTTAATGTTATCCATTTTAGCAAGGTTATTTTTATCTGCTAAAACAGCTAATTTTTTTGGTAATAAAAAGTTTTTAGCATAGCCATCATTAGCGTTTATTATTTGGTCTTTTTTGCCTACACCTTTTACATCTTCAAGTAATATAACTTTCATTTATTCTTCCTCCTTAAAATATTCATCTATTGCCTCTTTTAACATTTCTATGGCTTTTTCTATGGTAGCATCTTTTATTTGTGTAGCAGATATGGATTGATGACCACCACCGCCAAGTTTTTCCATTATTATTTGAACATTAATCTCTCCAAAGCTTCTAGCACTAATAGATACACCATTATTCATTTTACAAAGAACAAAACTTGCATTTATATTATCTATATTTAAAAGTTCATCACAAGCTTGGGCTACAACTAAAAGTGGATTATCTATATTATCTTCTAAAACAGATATAGCAATGTTATCTCTATATAGTTTCATATTAGTCACAACATTTGCTCTAGCACTATAGCAATCTAAACTATTTTTAAACATTTTTTTAACTCTTATAGTGTCTGCACCTTTTTTCTTTAAAAATGCAGCTGCCTCAAATGTTTTAATTCCTGTCTTAAAGGCAAAATTTTTAGTGTCTACAATAATACCTGCAAGTATTGCATCTGCCTCTACTTGTTTTATAGGTATGTTTTTGTTTATATGCATAAGCATCTCTGTTATAAGCTCACAAGTTGAAGATGCATATGGTTCGTGATATGTTAAAACTGCCTTTTCTATATAGTCTACACCTTTTCTATGATGGTCAAAAACGACTATTTTTTTAACTTTATCTATAAGTTCAGGACATTCACAAATCCCTGCTTTATATACGTCTACTATTATAAGTAATGTCTTTCTGTTTACAAGTTTTAATGCTTCTTCTGATGATATAAAAGCTTGTGAATATTTTTCATCGTTTTTAATTCTATCATAAAGATAAGATACAGAAGACGTAACATTGTTTAAAACTATTTTACAATTTTTATCTAAGGCTGAAACAATAGAGTACACTCCAATGCAAGCTCCAATACAATCTAAGTCTGTATGCTTATGTCCCATAACAATAACATTTGTAGCATCTTCTATAAGTTCTGTTAAAGCATAAGCTTTAACTCTTGCTCTAACTCTAGAGTTTCTGTTACCCTCTTTAGCGTGCCCACCAAAAAACTGATAATTTTCTTTATCTTTTATAACAACTTGGTCGCCTCCACGGCTAAGAGCAAGGTCAATAGATACTCTAGCAAATTCCATATTTTCATCTAAATTGTCACCATTAATACCTATACCTATTGATAATGTAACTGGTATAGTGTTACCCATATCTATTTCTCTAATACTGTCTAATATATCAAATCTTGCTTCTTTAAGTTCTTCTAACTTATCTTGAGATAAAATAAGAATATATTTGTCTTTTTCAAATTTTTTAACAACTCCACCTAAATCTTTTGCCATTTTTTTAATTTTTCTATCTACAATAGCAAGAATAAGTGGGTGTCTAAATTCTTCTAAGCTGTCTAAAACTTCATCATAACTATCTATAAATATTAAACCAACTGTAGATTTATATTTATCAAGGATTTTTATCTCACTAAAAAACAAATTATAATTTTGTTCACACTTTTTTACAAATATGTTATAGCTTTTTTGATTAATAAATCCTGCTTGTTCTTCTTTATCAAAGTTAAAATTTTCTATTATATCTTTAATATTAGACTTTTCTTCAATATAAGGCAAAATATTTTTTTCAAAAACTGTATTATAAGAAATAAACGTTCCATCTGGCGCTATTTTTAAAGCACTAAAAGGCATATTATCAAAGCTTTTCATATTAAATCCTCTCTCTATAAAATCTTTATATAAAAGATTAAGAAAAAATAATTTTCAACAACTTGTTACTGTTAAAACTACTATAATTTATTAAAATATCTTAAAAGCTCTTTAACATCTTCATTAAAAATATCGGTTTCTTCTAATACACCTATTTTTAATTTTTTATTTATTTTAAGTAGTAAAGTTTCTGGGCTTATACCTAATTTTTTAGCAAGTATATATATTAGTATAGTAAGGTCTGCAAATATTTCTATTTTGTCATTAGTAGTATTATCTGGCTGTATAAAACTGTTGTGTAAATCTGAAACACCTGCTAATATTTGCCCTTTTAAAATCTCTATCATTTTAATATTTTTTGTAATGTCTAGCTGATTATCAAAATTTATCATAATATCCCCTCATAAAATATTATTTATTAGTCATAATAATATTTTACTAGTTTATGTATATTTTATCAAATATTATTAATAAACAAAGATTTTCAAAATATATAGCTTTTAAGGTTTTATTAATATATTTTTCTATTTTAACATATTTTACTTTATTTTTCAACATTTATCTACATTTAAGCATATTAGTTTTTTCTAAAATAGCATTCACTTGACCTCCTAATAAAAGAATAAGTGATATCATATTTATCCATATTACTAAAACAAATATACTACCTATACTTCCATATATTTTTGAATATCTTGAAAAGTTATTTATATATATATTAAATCCTTTTGATAAAATAAGCCAGCTAAAAACTGTTATTATAGCCCCTGGTAATATACTTTTTAATGTAACCTTTTTTGATATGGATATTTTATATATAACTAAAACCATAACTAAAAGAACCATAGCTATAAAAACATATAAAAATAAACTATCTAAAAAATAAGGTATAAACTCTAATGCAGTATATTTTATTATCATATTTTTTATATAATCACTAAATATAAATAATAATAAAGAACAGTTTACTAATATTGCAAATATAAAAACTAACATAACACTTGTGCCTCTTTTTATAATAAAACTTCTATTATCATCTTGTTCATATGCTCTGTTAAGCCCTTGTATAATAGAATTAAATCCAGTAGATGCACTATATATAGTAACTAAAAAGCTAGTAGATAATAAGCTTACATTTGGTGTTTGTATAACCTCTTTTACAAATACAATTAAAATATCTTCTATTGGATTAGGCAAAGTCTTACTTAACCCTATTATATACTGCTCTATATTAAGATTAGAAAATCCAAGTAAAGTCATAAGAAATATTATAAATGGAAAAATGGCTATAAGTAACTTGTAAGTTAGTGCATTAGACATTAACATAAGTTCGTTTTCTAAAGTTTTTTTAACAAGTATTTTTATAAATTTTATAAAACTTAAACCTTTATTCATAAACACCTCCTAATTTTAATAATTATATGTATGTTATTAAATATTTTTGCCTTTTATAATCAAATTATTACAATTTTGATAGCCCATTTTATTATAAAATTTATTTCGCTTTTCATCATCAACAGCTTCCAATATTACTCTAAAAGCTCCCATTTTTTTAACTTCTTGTTCTAACTTTTCCATTAATGTTTGACCTAAGCCTTTATTTTGATAATTATAGTCTATAAAAATTTCTATAATATGAAATATTTTACCGTCAAAAAATTGTTCAAACCCTCCTAAAACAAACCCAACTATTTTATCCTCCATTAAAATAGCTAATCCAAAGTAGTCCTCTCTATTAATTATTTGGCTTAACCTTTTTCTTACAGTTTCTCTAGTCCAGCTATCGCCTTCTATGTTGTTAAAATAATCCATATATATTGATATAACTTTATCTATATCATCTGTATTAAATTTTCTTATGTTCATATTTTTACCTCTATAAGTTATTTATTTTATAATTATATCATAACTTTAAATTAAATCAATTTTTTAATACTTTATAATTTTATCAATAATTAAATTAATTAAAAGTAAGTATAAATCTAAATATTATCTTTATACTTACTTTATAAATATTATACTACCCAATCAATTATTAATTTTTTAAAAATATCATTTAAGCTAGCTTTTTCAATATCTTCCTCTGCTAATATATTTATTCTAGCTATTTCATTACCTTGATAAGTATAAATTGCTTCTCCTATTTTAGTGCCCTTTTTAACTGGAGCTTTTATACCCTCTATCATTTCTACGTTAGTTTGTATATCAGTAGATTCTCCTTTTTTTATAACAAAACTTGCTGGTTTTTCTATAACACCATTTACAGTATCTTTTTCTCCTTTATATACATTTGTATATCCCATATTTTTACCTTGACTATCACATTCTATAACTTGATAATTAGCAAATCCATAGTCAAACATTTTCATTACCTCTTGAAACCTTACTTTAGGATCTGGTGCTCCCATAATAACTGCTATAAGAGAAAGTCCATCTCTTTCTGCTGTTCCTGAAAGGCAATAAAGTGCTTTTTGAGTAGAACCTGTTTTAAGTCCTGTTGCTCCATCATACCACTTTAAAAGTTTATTAGTGTTAGTAAGTCCAAATTCTGTTTCACCTTTTTTAGTTTTATGAGTTATTGTATCTTGCCATTTTGTTGTAAACTCTTTAATCTCTGGATATTTTGTCATTAACTCTCTACTTATTATAGCTATATCTTTTGCACTCATATAGTGATTTACTGTATCTGTATCTAATCCACAGGCATTTTCAAAATTTGTATTTTCCATACCAAGTTCCTTTGCTTTTTGGTTCATAAGTTTTACAAATTCTTGTTCTGTACCTGCTATATATTCTGCCATAGCTACTGCTGCGTCATTAGCCGATGCTATTGCTATAGATTTTGTTAAAGTTTTTACATCTTGTTTTTCCATAGGCTCTAAAAATATTTGAGACCCGCCCATACTTGCTGCATATTCACTAACTGTGACTATATCTTCCCATTTTATTTTGCCTTGGTCTATTGATTCATATATTAAATAAAGAGTCATTACCTTTGTTACACTAGCTGGTGATAGTTGTTCATCTGGATTAAGCTCATATAATATTTTGCCCGTTGTAGCCTCCATAAGTATAGCAGACTTTCCTAACACTTCTAATGTATTTGTAGTATTGGTAGTATTATTAGAATTATTAGTTTGTTGTTCCTCTGCTAAAATTACAAAGCTATTAGTAAATGTAAATATTGTTAATACTAAAAAGATTAATATTTTTTTATTCATTATAATAACCTCCATAAATTTTACCTATAAAATTATATTTTACTAAAACTTTATTTTTATTCATAAATATTTTATTCGTAAAAATTAAAACAAAAACCAATTTATAATCTTTACTCTAAAATATTAAGCCATAGCTTAATTAAAATAAAAAAAATAGTAGGTTACAAAAACTGTAACCTACTACTTTTTTATTTTATTTCTTCTAGCAAAGTCTACAAACACAAATTTGTCTGGTCTATGTCTAGACTCTGTATATTGAAAAAGATTTGTATCATCTAAATACGTATAGCTTCTTACAACAACAACCATATTATATCCGTTTAAATCTAAATATTTTTCATCTTCTTTAGTACATTTTTCAACAGTTATCTGCTTTTTTGCATAAGCTATTTTTAAATTTAATGTATCTTCTATATATTCATATAAAGAATTTTTACAAATTTCACAAGTTAGATTATTTACAAACTTTTCTAAAATATAATCTTTATCAAGTATTATACTTTCTAATCCTATTTTTCTAGTTCTAAAAATTTTCCACACTTTTTCATTTTTATCAAGATTTAACTCTTTGCCAATATAAGACTCTGGTACTATACATTCAAGCTTTTTTACATCTGTTTCAAAACTTTTGCCTAACTTTTTTCCAATTTCTTTAAAACTAACTACACCAGATACTGGAAAGGTAAATCTATTCATATCTAAAACAAATGAGCCTTTACCTTGTGCTTTTTGTATATAACCTTCTTGAGTTAATATATTTAGTGATTTTCTTATAGTATCTCTAGATACATTATAGATTTTCATAAGTTGACTTTCAGATGGTAATAAGTCGTTTGTTTTATAATCTCCATTTTTTATTTTTTGTGCCAGTTCATTATATATCATTAAATATTTATTGTTCATAAAGTCACCCTATGACATTTTATCACATTTTATACCTTTAAACAACTAACTTTCTATAAGATATACAATAGATTCATAAGGCTTTATTGTCATATGTTCTTTTAATATATTTTCTTCATTATAGTTTGATATTAATGTTTTTGCTTTATCTTTATTTTTAATTAAATCTTTATCTAAGCTAATATTTACACTTTCACCATAAAAATTATTTATAACTAATAAAAGTTGATTTTTATATTCTCTAATGTAT
This sequence comes from uncultured Clostridia bacterium, assembly GCA_944383305.1. Classification (GTDB taxonomy): domain Bacteria; phylum Bacillota; class Clostridia; order Lachnospirales; family CAG-274; genus Tyzzerella. The sequence goes on from CALWOZ010000014.1 coordinate 29,232, forward strand.
GCAAATATTCTATTATTATCTTTTAAAATCATTTTAAAGCTACCCTCAGATATAACATCGTATTGTTTTCTTAAAGATATTAGCTTTTTATAATGATAAAATATGGAGCTTTTATCATCAAGTGCATTTTGTACGTTAATTTCTTTATAGTTTTTTGCAACAGGTATCCACGGTATAACATTTGAAAACCCTGCATTTTCTTTATCATTCCATTGTATAGGTGTTCTTGAGTTATCTCTAGATTTAGATTTTAATATATCTAAAATAGTATTTTCATCTACACCTTGATTTTTTAATATATTATAATAATTTATAGACTCTACATCTCTATATTTATCTATACTATCAAAATAAGGATTAGTCATACCTATTTCTTCACCTTGATAAATATAAGGTGTACCTCTCATCATATGAATAGTTATGGCTAACATTTTTCCACTTTCTTTATGATACTCTTTGTCATTACCAAATCTTGATAAAGCTCGTGGTTGGTCGTGGTTACACATAAAAGTAGCGCTCCAACCGTTACCCTCTTGCATACCTTCTTGCCAATCTTCAAATATTTTTTTAAGCATCATAAAATCAAAGTCCATTAAAGTCCACTTATCACCATCTTTATAATCCACTTTTAAATGGTGAAAGTTAAAAACCATAGATAATTCTTTTTCAGCTGGGTTAGAGTATTTAATACAATTATCAATAGACGTAGATGACATTTCTCCCACAGTAACTATATCTTCATATTTACCAAAAGTGTTTTTATTAAGTTCTTTTAAATATAAATGTATATTTTCTCCATCTGTATAAAATCTTCTACCATCGCCTATGTTATCATCTTCAAAAACTTGTGGTTTAGATATTAAATTTATTACGTCTAATCTAAATCCTTTTACACCTTTTTCTATCCAAAAGTTTACTACTTTAAAAATTTCTTCTCTAACCTCTTTGTTGTCCCAATTTAAGTCCCCTTGAGTAACATCAAATAAATGTAAATAATATTCGTCAAATTTTTCTACATATTCCCAAGCAGAACCTCCAAATTTAGAAACCCAATTTGTAGGAGGTTTATTATTTTTACCTTTTTTAAATATATAAAAGTTTTTATATTTTTCATTACCATCTATTGCACTTTTAAACCACTTATGTTCAGTAGACGTATGATTAAACACCATATCTAACATTATATTTATGTTTCTATTTTTAGCCTGTTTTACAAGTTCTTCAAAGTCTTCCATTGTTCCAAAAAGTTCATCTATGCTATAATAATCTGCTATATCATATCCGTTATCTTTTTGAGGTGACTTATAAAATGGTGTTAGCCATATATAATCAACACCTAACTCTTTTAAATAATCTAATTTTTCTATAACGCCTTTTAAATCTCCCACTCCATCTCCATTAGCATCTTTAAAAGATTTAGGATATATTTGATAAACTACACTTTTTTTAAAATCAATCATTAAAATTCCCCCTTATAAATTTATTATTTTTTATTTAATAAATGTCTATTTTTATAAGCTATTATTGTTAATAAAAGTGGTACAACTATTGCAACTATCATAGCAATTAAAAACATTAACATATTTTCAGGTTTTATAGATAATATACCTGGTAGTCCACCTATACCTATGGCATTTGCCATAACACCACTTTTAACAGATATTATACTAGCAAGTCCTGAACCTATCATACCACATACAAAAGGTATACCATATTTTAAATTAACACCAAATAAAGCTGGTTCTGTAACTCCTAAATAAGCAGATATACAAGCTGGTATTGAAACCTGTCTTTCTTTTTCATCATTTTTTTGTAAAAACACCATAGCTAAAACTGCCGAACCTTGAGCTATATTAGATAAAGCAATCATAGGCCAAAGCATAGTACCGTCATATTGGGACATTAATTGTAAATCTATTGCATTTGTCATATGGTGTAGCCCTGTTATAACTAATGGAGCATATATAAATCCAAATATACCAGCAAATAACCAATTAAGTGTAGACGTTAGTCCCATATATACAACTTTTGATATTACATCTCCTATTTTCCAGCCTATTGGACCTAAAATAGTATGCGCTATAAGAACAGCTGGTACTAATGAAAATAGTGGAACGATTATCATAGATATAGATGCTGGAGATATTTTTCTAAAAAACTTTTCTAAATAAACTAACACAAATCCGGCTAAAATAGCTGGTATAACCTGAGCTTGATACCCTATCATATTAACTTTTACAAATCCAAAGTCCCAAAAAGGTATCTCTGCACCACTAGATACACTATAAGCATTTAAAAGTTGTGGAGATACTAATGTTATACCTAAAACTATACCCAGTATTTGTGTAGTACCCATTTTTTTAGATATAGCCCACGTAATACCAACTGGTAAAAAGTGAAATATAGCCTCGCCTATTAACCATAAAAAACTATTAACTCCAGCCCAAAACTGAGATATTTCAGTTAAACTTTTTGTTCCTTCTTCAAAAATTTTAGTATCTCCTATTATACTCCTAAAGCCTAATATAAGACCACCAATAATAATAGCTGGTATAAGAGGAGAAAAAATCTCTGCTAAATTTGCCATTAATTTTTGTATAGGTGACATATTAGATTTAGCTGCATCTTTAACTTGTTCTTTATTAACTCCCTCTATTCCTGCCACACTTGTAAAATCATTATAAAACTGGGCTACTGTATTGCCTATAATTATTTGAAACTGACCTGCTTGTAAAAATGTACCTTTTACACAGTCTAAAGCCTCAATCTTTTCTTTGTCTGCCTTTTCTGGTTCTTTTAAAACAAATCTCATACGTGTCATACAATGTGTAACTGCAGATATGTTTTCTTTACCACCAACATATTCTAATAATTTTTTTGCACTTTCTTCGTATTTACTCATAAATTTCCCCTTTTAACTTGTACGTATATGTTAATAGTATGCTATTTTTTTATTATTGTCAATATATAATATTACATTTGTTTATTTTTTTATTCATTTTTAGGTTATGATTTAAAAAGTAAGCCGAATACAACGTTTAGAACATATTGTATTCGGCTTACAAAAATAAAATTATTATTTTAATTTATAAACTTTATTAAAAAATTATACTAATTTTGAAATTCTAAATCTCTTGTAGCTTTAGCCAAAGAAAATTTTCCATTTAAAGTTTTGCTTGTTGCAGTAACAAAAACGTCGTACTCACTTTTAATTACGCCTTTTTTCCATACAATAAAATTACTTGAATATGGCTTAATAGTTATTGTACCTTGCCCTTCTACATATAATGTAGCATCAGATGAAGAATCGTTATAAAAATATGCTTTACCATAAGGTTGACTACTACTTAAACTAATAGTTGTATGAAAATTAGTTCCATTTGTTAATCAAAAATTACTATAAGTATGAGAAAGTTCATCATAATTAATATTACCTTTAATATCTTGAGCAAAAGTAAGTACTGCTCCTGTTAAAATAGTAAGTACAGATAAAGATAAAACAATTAACTTTTTTAATTTTTTCATAAATTAGTACCTCTCCCATATAAATAAATATTTATAATTATAGTTATATTATACCATATAATTATTACCAAGTAAACTAAGGGTAAATACACTTAGTTTGCTTGGTAATATTCTTAACTATTTATTCTAATTTTTTTCTTCATCTTTTTTCAAAAATTCATATTGAGACATATAAAGTTTATAATATGCTCCTTTTTTAGCTATAAGCTCGTCGTGAGACCCTTTTTCTATTATTTGACCTTTATCTACATAAAGTATACAAGTACTATTTTTAATAGTAGATAATCTATGAGCTATAATAAATGATGTTCTATTTTTTAATAGACCTTTAAGTCCCTCTTGTAGTGCAATTTCTGTTTCTGTATCTATACTAGATGTAGCTTCATCTAATATTAATATTTTAGGATTTGCAAGTAAGGCTCTAGCAAAGGATATAAGCTGTTTTTGACCAGCTGAAAGTCCACTTCCTCGTTCTTTTACTGTTGTGTTATATCCATCTTCCATAGCCATTATAAAATCGTGAGCACAAACTACTTTAGCTGCTTGTATAACCTCTTCATCTGTTGCCTCTTGATTACCATATCTTATATTATCCATTATAGTACCAGAAAAGATAAAGCTTTCTTGCATCATTACACCCATTTGAGTTCTTAATGATTTTATAGTTACACTTTCTATGTCTATATCATCTATATATATATGACCTGAGTTTATGTTATAAAATCTACTTAATAAATTTACTATTGTAGTCTTTCCTGCTCCTGTTGGTCCAACAATGGCAAAACTTTCTCCTACATTAGCTTTAAAACTTATTCCATTTAATATATTTACTCCCTCTTCATATCCAAAGTAAACATTATCAAATTTAACTTCACCTTTTATTTCTGGCATTTGTACTGCGTCTTCTCTATCTTTTACATCTATTGGCTCATCTATTGTTTCAAATATTCTTTCAAGATAAGATAAAGATGTAAGTATATTATTATAAAAACTTGCAATAGTATTAATAGGAGTCCAAAAACGTCCTATATATGATATAAAAGCAACAACAGTACCAGCTGTTATAACAGTCGAACCACCTGATACCCAATATACACTTAAAATATAAATTATAGCAGTTGTTATAGCCGATATATTTTCTACGGCTGGACCTAATAAAAAGTTGTATCTAACAGCCTTCATCCAACTATCTCTATAACTATTACTAAGTCTATTAAAAATTTGTCTATTTTCTTTTTCTCTTACAAAAGATTGAGTTATTCTAACTCCATTTATACTTTCAGATATATAAGCATTAAGGTTAGACTGTTTATTACTAGCTTCTTGCCACGCTTTTCTTTGTCTAGAGTTTATATACCATATAATAGTTGTTAAAACTGGCAAACCTAACATGCATAATAGTGTAAATCTAACATTAACATAAAACATAAATATTACTATAAAAAACAATGAACCTATTTCTGTAAGTACGTTTACAAGACCTGTTGATAATAAATCACTTAAATTATTTACATAGTTTACTATTCTTACTTGTATTTTACCGTGAGGTCTATTATCAAAATACGTAAAAGGTAGTCTTTGAACGTGTTCAAAAATATCTTTTCTTATTTCAAAAATAACATTTTGACCCATTTTAGTCATTACCTTTGACCTAACTTTTAAAACAATAGATACATATAATGATATAGCCAAAATATATAAACTAAGTCTTATTATCTCTTGCATATCTTTGTTTGGTATAGATTCGTCCATAGCTTTCATAAATATAATAGGAATATACATAGTAGCTATGCTAGAAGAAGCCATAAGAAACAAGATTAATAGTATTGTTTTTTTGTATGGTTTTACATATTTACCTATTCTCTTTAGCTTTTCTGCGTCAAAAGGAGCTTCTAACTCCTCATCTATCTCATATGTGTTTCTAGCCATTTTTATATCCTCCCTTCTCTAAAATCTCCATATTGATGATGAAATACTGAATAATAATAGCCTTTTTGAGCTAAAAGTTCTTCGTGAGTACCTCTTTCTACTACTTCACCTTTATCTAAAACAAGAATTAAATCTGCCTCCATAATAGAAGATATTCTATAAGCTATTAATATTTTTGTACATTCTTTATCAAGTGCTTTTAAATTTTCTTGTATCATATGCTCTGTTTCCATATCAAGAGCAGAGGTTGTATCATCTAGTATAAGTATAGAAGGCTCTTTTAATAGTGCTCTAGCTAGAGAAATTCTCTGTTTTTGACCACCTGATAAACCAACTCCACGCTCCCCTACTATTGTGTCATATCCTTCTGGCATTTTTTGTATAAAATCGTGAGCTCCTGCTGTTTTAGCTGCCCATTCTACTTTTTCAAAAGGACAATCGGGATCACCATATGCTATATTCCCCTCTATTGTATCTGAAAATAAAAATACATCTTGCATAGCCATACCTATATTATCTCTAAGCCAATATATATCTATATCTTTTATAGGTATGCCATCTATTGTTATCTCTCCAGCTGTTGCGTCATAAAATCTACATAAAAGGTTTACTGCAGTAGATTTACCAGCACCAGTTGCCCCTATTATACCTAATGTTTGACCTTTTTTTATAGAAAAGCTTACATTTTTTAGTATGTCAAAGTTTTGGTCATCTTCTGGTTGATAAGATACATTTTTAAATTCTATATCACCTTGTAAATCTGGTTTTGACACTGCCTCTATTGGTTTTCTTATGTTTGGTCTGTCTTTTACAGTTTTATGTATTTTATCTAATGAAGTTAAAAATCTTTGTGTATCATTAATATACCAACCAGACATTCTAAGAGGATAATTTAACATCCAAAGATAGTTATAAACTACGACTAAATCTCCCGTTGTTATATTACCATCTATTGCCATTTTACCACCTACAAACATTAATACAACTGTTAATGCATTTGATAAAAATTCAAAAATTGGTATATAATTACTCCAAACTCTAGTAGCCTCTATTTGACTTTCTCTATAAGCTTCATTTTCTTTGTTAAATTTTGATATTTCATAGTCCTCTTTTGCAAAAGCTCTAACCATACGGTTACCACTAATATTTTCTTGAACAAAAGCATTTAAGCTAGAAAAGCAATCTCTTATTTTAGCAAAGCATTTTTCAACGTGTTTAAATTGAAATAAAGCCAAAACAAGTGTAAAAGGTAATACTATTATCATATAAAGCCCTATTTTTACATTTACTGTAAAACACATTATTAATGCTACTACAAAATAAATTATAGCTTCATAATATTGAAAAAATGTAGCAGAAAAGTGCCTTATAGCATCCATATCACCTATTTGTCTAGACATTAAGTCCCCTGTTCTATTTTTGTTAAAAAAGGCAAAATCTTGTCTCATAAATTTTCTATATACTTTATCTCTCATATTATATAGAATATCTTGAGAACATTGCTCAAATAATATTAAATATCTCCATCTTATAGAAGTTTTTATTACTGTGGAGCCTATTAAACCTACTAATACATATATAAGCATAGTATAGTTTTTTTCTTTTATTTCACTATTGGCAAAATTACCTATTACATCATCTACAAAAATCCCTATTACATAAGGGTTTACAAAGGATAATAATGTAGCTAATGTAACTAAAAATAAACCCCAAATATATCTTTTTTTATAAGGTTTAAAAAATGAATAAAACCACTTTAAAGATTCCATTGTATTCTCCTCCTATTTTTATTAAATCTCTAATATATTTTTAAATTATATAGATATTTATTAAAAAAAAAATGTACTTTCTTGCTTTAATAATGTAATATATTGTGATTTAATTTAATATAATTTTTTAGTTCTATATACTAAAAATAGTTATTTATAATATTTTTTAATATAAAATTAAAACTAAGCTTTACATTTAAAATAAAGCCATAATCTAATTATTTTATATAGCTTTATTACAAAAATATTACTATTTTATTCTTTAATTGCTAATTACTTTATTGTGTTGTATAATTTATTATAGAATATAGTAAATGCCAATTAATAAATCTTATCAAAATATATAAGCAGATTGTAGGTGATTTTATGAACATAACTAATATAGATTTTTCAGATTTTAATCCTAATATGCTTTTTTGCGTCAAGGGTATTAGACACTCTAAAGAATGTACTCATAAACATAACCATATGGAAATAGCATATATTATGTCTGGTAAATCAATTTTTAATATAAATAATGTTTCATACGACGTTGAAGAAGGGGATATTATACTTATAAACCCTGAAGAAGACCACTATGGTATGCCTATTTCAATAGAAAAACCAAGTATAGAATTTTTTGTTGGCTTTTCTAACTTTAAATTTAAAAATATGATAGAAAATACCCTATTTTTAAATGAATTTCCTATTATTAAAACAACACCTTCTTCAAGGAAAAAGTTTTTAGATTTAATAAATTCTATAATAGAAGAAAATACATTAAATCAAACTGGCAAAGATTTTATGTTACAATCATATCTTACACAGTTTGTAATATTAGCTATTAGAGAAAGACAACAAGAAAATACTATATTTTCTGAAAATAAAAAATCTACTATTAGTAAAGAGATACAAACATATTTTCACGAACATTTTTCTGAAAAAATTTCTCTTGAACAAATAGCCAAAAACTTATATTTAAGTCCTTTTTATATATCTAAAGTTTTTAAAGAAGAAATAGGAGAAACTCCTATAAACTATCTTATAAAAATAAGACTAGAAAATGCTAAAGATTTACTCTTAAACAGAAAAAATTTAAGCATAAAAGAAATATCATCTATAGTAGGATATGAAGATGCTTACCATTTTAGCAAAAGCTTTAAAAAATACTACGGTCTATCCCCTGCCGAGTATAAAAAGCTCCATATATCATAAAAGACCATCTATTAATGATGGTCTGAGGCTGTAGACAAAGTCTACAGCCTTTTGAAAAGATGAATTTTCATCTTTTCAAGATTAAATCAAAGTAAAAAAGCTGATTTTCTCGCACAAGTGCTAAAGCCCCTAAAAATCTAGCTTTTTACACAATACGAGGCAAAGCCCCGTCTTGTGATTAAAATTTTTAAATGCGTTTTATTAAAAATGTAAAACTAATATAAAAACTACTATCTATTTTGTCTACAATCTAAGACCATATATTAATGATGGTCTTTTTTTACCAAACTCTAATATTAGTGGCTTATGTATTAAGTCCTAAGCTAATTAATAATGCCTTATCTACTTTACTCATTATAATTTCATCTAAATGACCTATTTTTTCTTTAATTCTTTTCTTATCAATAGTCCTTACTTGTTCTAACAAAACAACAGAATCTTTTATCAACGGATATTTAGTACAATCTATCTCAATATGTGTTGGTAGCTTTGCCTTATTTATTTGTGACGTTATAGCAGCACAAATAATTGTAGGGCTGTATCTATTGCCTACGTCATTTTGTACAACCAAAATAGGTCTAATCCCTCCTTGTTCGGAGCCTATCACAGGGCTTAAATCTGCATAGAAAATATCCCCTCTTTTCACAATCATAATATTTCACACTCCGCATTAATTCTTATCTGTATATATATGTTCATAATATCACCTACTAACTATTTTATTATTTTTATTATGAACATATTTAAAATTATTTATACTTAGCTTATGTTTTTATTTAATAAATTTTTGCGAGTGTATTTTATGTAATTAATATATCTAAACTTTTAAAATCAAATTTAATTTATAAAATATATAAAAAATAGTTAATGCCTTATTTTTTTATTTTTAAAAACTTATCGTTTTTTATATAAACTCTAGGTATTCTTTTGCCTATGTTACATACTATTTCATAATTTATAGTATTTTGTAAATTAGCAAGTTCTTCTGCTGTTATATGGTTGTTATTATCTTCACCCATAAGAGTAACTATATCCCCTTGTTTTACATTTTTTATGTTAGATATATCTATCATAAATTGGTCCATACAAATATTTCCTATAATATTTGCATATTCTCCATTTATTAAAACTCTAGCCCTATTACTTAATATTCGTGCATATCCATCTGCATATCCAACTGGTATAGTTGCTATTTTAGTTTTTTTATTAGTAAAATATGTACGACAATAACTAACACTGACCTGTGGCTCTATTTCTTTAATAAAGCTTATATGTGTTTTTAAACTCATAGCTGGCTTTAGCTTTACACTTTTTAAAACTTGATTTGAAGGATACATTCCATATAATATAATACCAGCTCTTACCATATCAAGACTATATTCATCTATATCTAATATGGCTCCACTATTAGATGTATGTTTTATAATATTATTAATCCCCTTTTCCTCTAGCTTTTTAATAACCCACATATATTTTTCAAACTGTTCTTTTGTAAAAGTTTTATCTTTCATATCTGCCGTTGCAAAATGTGTAAATATACCTGTTATATTTATATAAGGCAAATTTTTTATGGCTAATATTTCATCTATACTTTCATCTGTTGGCAAAAATCCTAATCTGGACATACCTGTATCTATTTTTATATGTATATCAACACTTTTTTTAATTTTTAGGGCTTCATCGGATAATTTTTTAGCCATTTCAAAAGAAAATACAGTTTGAGTTATATCATATTTTATAACTTGTAAAAGTTTATGCTCTATTGTATGACCTAAAATTAAAATAGGTTCAAATATATTATTTTTCCTAAGTTCTATCGCCTCATCTATTATAGCCACCCCTAGCCAATCTGCTCCATTATAAAGAGCTGTTTTAGCCACCTCAACTGCTCCGTGTCCATAGGCGTCTGCCTTTACTACTGCCATTATTTTAGTTTTTTTATTTACTTTTTCTCTAATATTAGTCATATTATAAGCTATGTTATCTAAATTTATTTCTGCTATTACTCTTTCATAATTTATCATATATTATCACCCTCTAAAGTTATATAATATATAATACTAATTTTTTATCCCATTTGCAATATTTTCTACATTAAATTTACTATCTTCTATTTCTGGATTATAGACAAAATTATTATATGTAACTAATATACGTTCTTTTCCGTTAGTGTCATATATAACCAGTCTTTCTGGTGCTTTTGTTTCATTGTTTATAAAAAGTTTTTCACTATCAAAATATTTGTTGCCTCCAGGTATTTTAGCCTCTAATATGGTATATATGCTTTCGTCTATATTAGCTGTTTCTAATGCTACATCTTTACTTTTTAAATAATTTTCTAAAAATGTAAAAAGACATATTTCTTTTCTTTCCATTTTATCTTTATCACCTACGGATATTTTACTATCTAAATTAGGGTTATATTGCCATAACATATTACCATCAAAAAGTATTATATTACCCTTTACACTATCTGGTGAGGTTGTTTCTAAAAAGTATCTTCCATCATTTTTAGCTTGTTGGTTTATTGTATATTTATTTTCTCCTTTATTAGAATAAAACGTTACCTCTGCCTCACAAGAATAAGACTCCATATTCACAAGTTTATCTTGTATATTGGCATATTCATCTGTATCACTTGCCTTTGAACAACCAGCTAAAGCAAGTACAAACATAATAAAAAAAGATTTTTTTAGTATTTTCATATTATTCTCCTTTAACATTTTTAATATAAATATACTAAAAAAATCTTATTGTATGCTTATTATTTTTTATTTTATTATTTATAATTAAACTATGACTTTATTTTTCAAATAAAAAATTATAAACTTACTTTTTGTTTTAATAATTTTACAATTCTTGAATTGTAATACGCAATTTATTTTTTTCGCAAAGTGTCAAATAAAAATTGCAAAATTTATGAAAAAAATTACTATTTATATTATAAGCCTTTATATTGCATATACTTAAATGATAAAATTTCAATTAATATAAAAAATGGAGATATAGAAAAAATATCGTTTTTTATAAGATGTGTATAAAAAAATAAATTTATATCGCTTATTTGTGCTAATTCATTATTTCCATCTCTTGTAATAGATATTATTTTTACTCCCTTACTTTTAAGCTGTAAAGCAAAATCATTTATATATGTATCTGTACCAGATAATGAAATCAAGAAAAACACATCTTCTTCATTTACAAATTTTAATACAATTTGACTTTCTTCTCTACCTTCAATAACATTTAATAATTTATTTGAAAATAATAAGCACCCCTTTAAAAATTTAGATGCATTTTTAGGTGTAGAGCCTCTAGCATAAGAGTATATTTTATTTGCACTATCTAATAATTTAAAAATATCTAAACAATCTCTATTTTTTATTGTGTTTAATGATGATATTATATTGTTATATATTTTATTCATTTCATCATCTTGTATTTTAAATTTTTGTTCTTCTTCCCATTTTAAATATATTTTTAACTCACTATATCCTTTAAGTCCTAATTTTTTAGTAAATCTAAATACACTAGCATAAGATATGTTACATTTTTTAGCTAAATCTTGCATACTAATATTTATGCACTCTTTCCTATTATTTGATATATAATCCCAAATATATAAATCATTTTTATTTAATTTATCATAGTTTTTATTTACTAATTTATCTATATCCATCATCACACCTCTTATTTACATTTTTATAGTCTATATATTTTAAAAATAAAATCTCAATTAATATAAAATATGAAACTACTGAATTATATGTAATATTATTTAGTGATGATGACAATAAAACAGATGATATATATAAATTATAGTTACTTATATGAGCTAAAGAGTTTTCTTTTAACTCTGTAATAGATATAATTCTAATATTTTTTATGTTTAAATATTTAGCACATTTTAAAATAAATTCATTTTCTCCAGAAACAGATATAAGTATAAAAAGGTCATCACTATTTGCTAAATTTATAATCTTTTCTGCTTCGTTATAGCCACTTACATCATAAAATACTTTCCCTGAAACCATAAAAATTCTTTTAAGTTCCTTTTTTATAGATGATTGTACCATACCAAATCCTATTAAATATATGTTTTTAGCATTATCTATACATTTAAAAATATCATTACAATCTTTTTCTTTTATGTATGAAATAGCCTCTTGATAAGCATTACAAACTAAATTTATGTTATATATATTTTCTTTAGTTTTTTTATTTTGTAGCTTTAAATACAATTTAAGTTCACTATATCCTTTTAATGATAGTTTTTTAGCAAAGCGTAATATAGTGGTTCTGGACACATTGCATTTTAATGCAAGTTCATTTATTGAAAGATTTTCACATTCTTTCCTATTATCCTTTATATATCTTAAAATAACTAAATCATTTTGATTTAATAAACTATAATATTTATTTACAAGTTCATCAAAATTCATATATATCCCCTTATAAAATTATTAAATACATTTTTAATAATTTTACTATATATATAACCTTTTGTCTACTTTATGTATATTAAACTTTCATATAATATATAAAAATCACTTAAAAAATAAAATAAAAAGACAAAGTAAAACACTTTGCCTCAGTTTATAGATAAAATAGATAATAGTCTTTATATTAGTTTTACATTTTTAATAAAACGCATTTAAAAATTTTAATCACAAGACGGGGCTTTGCCTCAGATTGTATAAAAAGCTAGATTTTTAGGGGCTTTAGCCCTTGTGAGAGAATTTTACTTTGATTAAATCTCTAAAAGATGAATTTTCATCTTTTAGAAAGGCTGTAGACAAAGTCTACAGCCTCATACAAAGTAAAATACTTTACCTTTTTATTTATATTCACTATTTTAATTCTGGCCAATAATCTTTATTAGCTTCTATTAAATCATCTAAAATTTGTTTAGCTACTTTTGCACTAGGAACAGTTTTTGATAAAGTTAAAGCTTGCCATAACTTTTGATAGCTACCTTCAATCCACGCTTCAACAGTTAATTTTTCTACACTAACTTGTTGTTCCATTAGTCCTTTTTGAAATTGAGGTATAGCCCCTTGACATATTTTTTCATATCCATTGCTACCTACAATACAAGGTATTTCAACCATAGCTGTTCTATCAAAGTTTTCTATTGCACCTTCATTTGGTATTATTAATAAAAATCTTTCACCTGTGTTTTTTGCAATAGCACAAGCTAAATCCACTATATAAGTAGCGTGAGCATCTGCCTCAAATCCACAGCCTACACTTGTTCCTTTTTCAATAATTTCTCTACACATACCAAAGATATGTTTTTCTCTCCCGTCCATAACTTCATTTGCACGAGTATATTCTGGATTAGAAGTTTCTACTACATAATCTGGAAATAAATAATATTTTAAATAAGTATTTGGTATTGTATCTGGGTCAACAGCATATACATCTTTTGCTTTTGTAAATGTATGAACCCAGCTTTCATCTACGTGTTGATTTGTATCTGATAAAGCATCTGCAAATCCATTTTTAGCTATATGTTCTTTTATTTTTGGTAATAAGTCATTACCTTCTTTGTCGTATATTTTATGCCACCAACCAAAATGGTTTAATCCATAATATCCTACTTGCATTTCTTTTCTAGATTTTAAGCCTACCATATGAGCCATTTTTTCTTCTAAATCTATTGGCATATCACATATATTTAATATTTTTGAGTTTGGTCTTAATCTTCTTGTAGCTTCTGCAACAATTGCAGCTGGATTAGAATAGTTTAGCATCCACGCATTAGGAGAATATTTTTCCATATAATCAAGTATCTCTAATACTCCACCTATTGAACGCATACCATAAGCTATACCCCCTGGGCCACAAGTTTCTTGCCCTACAACACCATATTTTAAAGGTATTTTTTCATCTTTTTCACGCATTGCATATTTACCAACACGAATATGCGCTAATACAAAGTCTATATCTGTAAATGCTGTTTGTGGGTCTGTTGTATATCCAAACTCTATATCTGGTGCGTTTTCTTTAAAATATATTTCACAAGCTTTTGCTATAATTTCTTGTCTTTCTTTATCATTGTCATAAAACATTATTTTTCTTATTGGAAATCTATCAAGATTTTCTAATAACATTAAAGCAATCCCTGGTGTAAATGTGCTACCACCACCTGCAACTGTAATTGAATATTTTTTGTTTTCCATAATATTTCCTCCTAAAAATTAATTTATTCTCATACTTGCAAAAAAGCAAATACAAGCTAATATATTTATTGCAATACTTCCAGATATTTCTAAAAGTATTTTATTTTTAATCTTTTCTTTTAAACTATCTAAAATATTAACGTTATATGTTTTTATAACTTTATACAATATAAGGCTTAAAATTAATATATACCATATATTTTGAAATAAAATTTGTGATAAAATTAATAATAATAAATTTAAAACAGCATATGATATATCTCCTATTTTCATTTTTTCTTCAATTATTGATAATAAATATGCAATAAAAGGATTAGTCATTGCTATTAAAAACATTATGGTAATAACTGGATTAGTTTTTATAGCCTCATAAAAAGATATGTTTGTATTTTTATAAATCATATAAAAATATATAAAGTATAAAAATGGACTTATTAAAAATAATATTTTAGTTATTATAAAATACTTATTTAATGTATTTGTCTTAAAGCTTAACATAACTATCACAACCTTTAATAATATAAGTATTTTTCAAATTCTTCTCTAACTGTTGCAACATTTAAGCCTATAATAACTTGATAAGACTTTCCTTTACAAAAACAACCGTGAGCCCCAATAGATTTAAAATATTGGTCATCTTTACATAAGCTTTCATCTTTTACATTTACTCTTAAACGTGTAGCACAGTTTGTTACATCTACTATGTTATCTTTTCCTCCTAGACCTTCTAAAATTAATAAGATAAATTCATTATCATTTTTAGATTTATTTTTATTATTTTTTTGTTCTCTATATTCTTTTTTAGAACCAAATTTTATTTCATCATCGTCTTCACGTCCTGGAGTTTTAAAATCAAATTTTAATATTAAAAATCTAAATACTACAAACCATATAAATGTAAATACTAAACCTATTAATAGCATTATTAAATATTGGCTCCAATGGTTTTTCATAAGTGGTATCCAGTTTAAAGATGCCATCTCTATAACACCACCTGCGTGTATACCTGTAATACCTGCTAAATACATAGCTGTTGATAATGTAGCTGCTAAAAGTGCGTGTACTACAAATAATACTGGTGCTATAAATAAAAATGTAAACTCAATAGGCTCTGTTACTCCACAAAAGATGGCTGTTAAAGTAATAGGTATTAACAAGCCTAAAACTTTTTTCTTTTTCTCTGGTTTTGCTGTAGAATAAAAAGCTAATGCAACCCCTGGACAACCAAATATTTTTGAAAATCCTGTAGAGGTAAAGCCAGCCTCTGGCACTAAAGCTTTTAAACTTTGTGTTGATGCTGCAAGCTCTGGTAACTGTGTCGCCCAATAAGAATATAAACCACCCGGTACAAGAACATTATCATACCAAAAAGGTGAATATAATATATGGTGTAAACCAAAAGGAATTAATATTCTCTCAAGGAAAACAAATACCCATATACCAATTGCTCCAATTTGTGTTACAAATCCTTGAAAAAGTGCCATAAAACTTTGTATTTTAGGCCAAACTATCGCTGATAATAAGGCTAATGGCAACATAACAACAAAGCCTATCATAAATACAAATGTTGAACCACTAAAAGTCCCTAGCCATTCTGGTAACTTTGTATCAAAAAACTTATTATGAAGATAAATAACTACTAATGATATACCTAATGCTCCTAGCATACCCATATCAAGTGTTTTAATGTTTGCAATCATTGTTAATCCACTTGTTCCACCCACTTCAGCAGAAAAATCTACTCCAAAATTAACTCCCCATTGAGATAAAATTGTACTTAAAAAATAGTGGAATGTTAAGTATAAAACTAAAGCCTCCATAGCACATCTTCCATTTTGTTTATTCGCCATACCTATTGGAAGACCTACAACAAATAACAATGGTAATTGGTTAAATACTGTCCAACCACCCTGCAAAATTACATTCCAAATTTGATACCAAAAACTTGTTGGTAATGCTAAATCTCCCATAACTGCTTCTGTTGTAAATAACGTGCCTATTCCTATGACTATACCAGCAAAGGCAAATAACAAAACTGGTGTAAACATAGCTCCACCAAACTTTTGAATTTTCTGTAACATAATTTTCACTTCCTTTCTTTAAATCGTTTTAATTTATATTTTATATTATATTCATATATGTTTTTTAATCAATATATATAACAAATTTAGAGAAGATTTAAAATATTTAAAATTTTTTTATATTTTTTGTGATTTTTCACATATTTTTTAGTCAATTTATATATATTTACAATATTAATATTATAATTTTTTATTATTAATTTATATATGTTGAATTTTTATTCACAATCAATTTTTTCATACTAAATTTTATCTTGAAAAATAAAGTCATAACTTAATTGAAATAATCAATTTTTTTAATACTTTGTATTAAAAAACAGCCATTCCTAAATATTTTATTCGTAAAAATTAAAACAAAAAGTAAGTTTATAATTTTTACTCTAAAATATTAAGTCATAGCTTAATTGAGATAATCAATTTTTTTAATACTTTGTATTAAAAAACAGCAATTCCTAAATATTTTATTCATAAAAATTAAAACAAAAAGTAAGTTTATAATTTTTACTCTAAAATATTAAGTCATAGCTTAATTGAGATAATAAAAAAAACACTTATAACTTATTTATAATAATAAATTATAAGTTTTCAGATTGTAGACAAAATAGATAGTAGTCTTTATATTAGTTTTACATTTTTAAATGCAACGCATTTAAAAATCTTAATCACAAGACGGGGCTTTGCCTCGGATTGTGTAAAAAGCTAGATTTTTAGGGGCTTTAGCCCTTGTGCGAAAAAATCAGCTTTTTTACTTTGTTTCAATCTCTAAAAGATGAATTTTCATCTTTTAGAAAGGCTGTAGACTTTGTCTACAGCCTTAAACACTTATAACTTATTTACAATAATAAATTATAAGTGTTTTTTATTATAATCCTAAATTTATACCTTTTTTATACATTTCATCTATTGCAAGAATTATACCTATTTTACTATGATACCAAGTAAGTCCACCTTGCATATAAACTGTAAAGGGAGGCTTTATAGGAGCGTCTGCACTAAGTTCAATAGATGAACCTTGAACAAAAGCACCTGCTGCCATTATAACAGGACAGTCATATCCAGGCATATCCCACGGTTCTGGAACGACAAAGCTATCAACTGGTGCTCCCTTTTGTATACCTTGACAAAAGGCTATTACTTTATCTTTATCTTTCATTTGTATGGCTTGTACTATATCGCTACGTTTTTCTAAAGGTTTAGGCATTACGTCATATCCTAAATCTTCAAATATTTTAGCACAAAATACTGCACCTTTTAAGCTAGATGCTACTACTGTTGGAGCTAAAAACAAACCTTGTATTAAAGCTCCACTAACACCTAAAGACGGTCCTACCTCCTTACCAAGCCCTGGAGCTGTAAGTCTATATGCACAATTATCTACATATTCTTTTTTCCCTACTATATATCCTCCAACTGGTGCAAGTCCACCTCCTGGATTTTTTATTAACGAACCTACTACTAAATCTGCCCCTACCTCTGTTGGTTCTATAACATCTACAAATTCGCCATAACAATTGTCTACCATACATATAATATCTTGTCTAACACTTTTTACTATATGTATTATTTTTTTAATTTCATCTAATGTAAGACTAGGACGATAGCTATATCCTTTAGAACGTTGTATAGTAACCATCTTTGTTTTAGCTGTTATATTTTTAGCTATATTATCAAAGTCTACACTTCCATCTTCTAATAGTTCAAGTTGTCTATAAGATATTCCGTGCTCTTTTAAAGAGCCTTTTGTTTCTCTAGAGTGTCCTATAACCCCTTCTAGTGTGTCATATGGCTTACCTACTGGAGAAAAAAGTTCATCATTATATCTTAAATTGCCAAATAAGGCTACTGTTAATGCGTGTGTACCAGATATTATTTGTGGTCTTACTAATGCACTTTCTGCATTAAATACATCTTTGTATATTTCCTCTAACGTATCTCTACCTAAATCGTCATATCCATATCCAGTTGTCATACCAAAGTGACAATCACTAAGTTTATTTTTTTGCATAGCTTGTAATACTTTATATTGATTTATTTCAGCATTTTTATCTATAATTTCAAATACATTTTTTATACTTTCTTCGGATTTTTTACAAAAATTTAAAACTTTTTCATCTACATTAAACTTATCTTTTATATAATTATATGCTATGTCCATTTTATTCTCCTTTGTGTATAAATACTTCTTCCATATAATTGGCTAAACTATTTGAATTTTCAAAATTATTAACATCTATCCAAACTCCATCATCAACTTGATGCTTAAACCAGGTAAGTTGTCTTTTAGCAAAGTGTCTTGTATCTCTTTTTATTATTTCTATGGCATAATCTAAGCTATATTCATTTTCTAAATATTTTATTATTTCTTTATATCCTATTCCTTGCATAGATACTAACTCTTTTTTATATCCTTTTTTTAAAAGGCTTTTGACCTCTTTTACAAGTCCCTCTTTTATCATTATATCTACTCTTAAATTTATTCTATTATATAACTTTTCTCTATCCATATTTAATATAAAAAATGTAGTATTATATGCTTTTTCTCTTTGTTTTTCTTTTTCATTGTGTTTAGATATTAACTCACCTGTAAGTTTATAATATTCTAAGGCTCTTATTACTTTTTTTACATTATTTTTATGTATAGCCTCTGCCGATGCTTTATCTATTTGTTTTAGCATATTATGCAAAAATTCATTTCCTTTATTTATAGCTATTTGTTCTAACTCTTTTCTATATTTATCATCTTTTTTTATCTCTGTAAAGTCGTTATTATATATTACAGAGTTTATATAAAATCCTGTTCCACCTACTAAAATAGGAATTTTACCTTTATTATATATTTCTTCTATATACTTTGTGGCTTTACTTTTAAAAACTGCAATAGAAAACTCTTCATCGGGATAAAATTCATCTATAAGATAATGTTTTATCCCCTCCATTTCTTCTTTTTTTATTTTTGCTGTTCCTATATCCATATATTTATATACTTGCATACTATCTGCAGATATTATCTCACCATTTATCTTTTTAGCTAATAACACAGATGATGCTGTTTTACCACAAGCCGTAGGACCTGCAATAACTATAAGTGGTTTTTTCATATTATACCTCTTTAATAATTTTATTATTATAGTGAAAAGGCTTTTTGTCAAAAGTTAAAACAAACTAATTGACAAAAAGCCCAAAATATTATATCGCACGAGTAACTTTATTAGAACGTAAACATCTTGTACAAATATTGATAGATTTTACAGTCCCATTTTCAATAATTTTAGTTTTCTTAACATTAGGTTTCCAAGTTCTGTTAGCACGACGAGAAACTTGGCTACGGTTAATGCTAATTCTATGACCAGTACGAACTGATTTATCACAAATTTCACATTTAGCCATTGACTACACCTCCTTAATAGGTTAAAAAATCATCGTTTAAAATTATAACAGATTATTTAAAAAAAATCAACTATTATGCAAAAATTTTTTTATGCCTTTATTTTTAAACTAAAAAATGATAAACTATACTTAAATTATTGATAAATATGTACTTTTTGGTGTATAATATAACAAAAATTATGTGGAGGTATAAAACTATTATGATAAGTAGCATAGAAAATAAATTAGGTAGAATTAATATAGAAAGTGAAGCTATTGCAAAAATAGCTGGTCTTGCTACAACTGAGTGTTATGGTATAGTTGGTATGGCAAGTAAAAATATGAAAGATGGTATAGTTAAACTCTTAAAAATAGAAAGTCTTACAAAAGGTGTTAAGCTCCATATTGAAGAAAACAAACTTACAATAGATTTACATATTATTGTAAAATATGGCATAAATATAAAGGCTGTAGCAGAAACTATAATAAGTACTGTAAAATATAAAGTAGAAGAAGCTACTGATATGAATGTTTCTTGTATAAACATATTTGTAGAGGGAATCAAAATAAACGATTAAACAGGAGGATATAAAAATTGAAATTATTAATGATAGATGGACATAAACTTAAAAATTTTATTATATCAGGAGCTAATAGACTTAATAAAAATAGAGAAAAAGTAGATGCTTTAAATGTATTCCCTGTTCCAGACGGAGATACAGGAACAAATATGTCTTTAACAGTTCTTTCTGCTGCAAAAGAAGTATCTAAAATAAACTCTCCTAATATATATGATGTGGCTAAAGCTCTTTCTTCTGGCTCTTTAAGAGGAGCTAGAGGCAACTCTGGTGTTATCTTATCTCAGCTTTTTAGAGGGTTTTCTAAAGCTTTAGAGGGTAAAGATATAGCTAATGCAAAAGATATAGCTAACGCCTTTACAAAAGCTATGGAAACAGCCTATAAAGCAGTTATGAAGCCAAAAGAGGGTACTATTCTTACTGTGTCTAAAGCTATAAGTGAAAAAGCCTTAGAAATGGCTAATAAAACCGAAGATATTATGGAAATGATGAAAGAGGTAATATCTTATGCAAATACTGTTTTAGACAAAACTGTAAATATGCTCCCTGAACTTAAACAAGCTGGAGTTGTTGACGCTGGTGGAAAAGGTCTATTAAGTATACTAGAGGGTGGTTTATTTGATGATAGCAAATATATAGAGTTAGACCTAAATCAAACTAAAGAAGATAATTTACCTAAAAATATAGAAAATATTGATATAAAATATGGATATTGTACAGAATTTTTTATTAATCTTAATAATAACAGTCATTATGTAGAAAAAGATTTAAAAGACTTTTTAGAAAGTATTGGAGATTCTATTGTATTAGCAAGTGAAGATGACTTTATTAAAATTCACGTACACACAAATAATCCTGGTAAAGTATTAGAAAGAGCTTTATTAATTGGTAGTTTAGATAATATAAAAATAGAAAATATGAGAACACAACATACTAATCTTATAGACTTTAATGTAAAATCTGAAGATGATAAAGCCCCAGAAAAAGAATTTGGTTTTGTTGCTGTATCTATTGGTGAGGGTATAAATAGTTTATTTAAAGATTTTGGTATAGACGAAATTATACAAGGTGGTCAAACTATGAACCCTAGTATAGAAGACATTTTATTAGCCGTAGAAAAAGTTAATGCAAAAAATGTATTTATATTACCTAATAATAAAAATATTATATTAGCTGCTAAACAAGCTAAAGAAGCATATAATAAAAAGAATATTTGTGTTATAGAAACTGTAAATATAGCTCAAGGCTTTACTGCTCTTACTAGTTTTTTATCTAGTTCTACTTTAGAACAAAATATTAAAAATATGGAAAATGCAATAGCTAATATTTCAACTGGTCAAGTTACTTTTGCAGTTAGAGAAACTAAAATTGATAATTTTGATATAAAAGAAAATGATATTTTATGTATGTTAGAAGGTAAAATTAATAACATATCTAAAGATATTCAAGAAGGTACTAAAACTCTCATAGATACTATGATAAGTAAAAATGAAGATGCTAGCATTATAACTATCTATTTTGGTGAAAATATAAAAGAAGAACAAGCAACACAATTAGAAGAATATATTAATGAAAAATATGATTATCTTGATATAGAGATTATATATGGTGGTCAACCTTTATATTACTATATAATATCCATTGAATAAAACTTTATAAATGGGGCTTTATAGCCCCTTTTTATATATAAGGAGGTTAAAATGTTACTTTCAGATAGTATTATAAGCATTAAAAATATAGGTGAAGAACGCTCCAAAAAACTCCAAAAGTTAAATATATTTACTATAAATGACCTTATAGAATATTTCCCTCGAGATTATGATGATAGAAGTAATGTTTGTAAAATAAAAGATATAGAATTAAATAAAATAAATACTGTAAAAGGTAAAGTTATTTCTAAGCCAGAAACTATAAAAATTAAACACTTATCTATTACAAAAATTCGAATAGACGATGGTAGTGGATTTTTAGAAATAGCCTGGTTTAATCAACCTTATTTAAAAAACACTATAAAATATAAATCCGAATATATATTTACTGGTAAAGTTATACAAAAATATGGTAGAACACAAATGGAAGCTCCTGATTATGAGTTAATTGATGATAAAGAATTATTATCTAACGGTCGTATAGTACCTGTTTATGCATCTACATATAAATTTAGTCAAAAACTTTTTAGAGAAGTTATAAGTCAAACCTTAAGTTCTGTAAAAGACCAAATAACAGAGTTTTTGCCACAAGATATTTTAAAAGAAAATAATCTTTGTAGTAGACAGTTTGCAATAGAAAATATTCACTTTCCTAAAGATAATAAAAGCTTTTTTATAGCTAGAAATAGACTTGTTTTTGAAGAATTATTTTTGTTACAAACTAAACTTTTACAAATAAAAGGTATTATGGAACATAAAGAATGCAATATAAATATAAAAAATACAGACATTACACCTATAAAAAACGTATTACCTTTTAATCTTACAGATGCTCAAGAAAGTGTATTAAAAGATATAATATATGATTTAGGTAAAAATAAAGCTATGAATAGGCTTATTCAAGGTGATGTGGGCTCTGGTAAGACTGTTATAGCCCAAATTTTAGCTTATATATCCGTAAACAATGGATATCAAGTGGCTATAATGGCTCCTACTGATGTTTTGGCAAGTCAACATTTTGAAAGTTTTAAAAATATATTTGAAAAATTAAATATTAAATGTGTATTTTTATCTGGTAATCAAAAAGCTAAAGAAAAACGAGAAAATTATGAACTTATACAAACAGGAGAAGCCAAAATAGTAGTTGGTACTCACGCTATTATTCAAGATAAAGTTATATTTAATAACTTAGGAGTTGTTATAACTGATGAACAGCATAGATTTGGAGTTAAACAACGAGAGATTTTATCTAAAAAAGGAGAAAACCCTCACACATTAGTTATGACTGCAACTCCTATCCCCAGAACTCTAGCCCTTATTTTATATGGCGACTTAGACATATCTATTATAGACAAGCTGCCTCCCGGCAGACAAAAAATAGATACTATTTTTGTAAATTCTACATACTATCCACGAATATACAATTTTCTTAAGAAAAACTCAGATGAAAAAAGACAATCATATATTATATGTCCTATGATAGAAGAAAATGAGAAAATGGAGTTAAAGGCTGTTTTATCTTATACTCAAAAATTAAAAGAAGAAGTTTTTTTAGGCTATAATGTAGAATGTATTCACGGAAAAATGAAGACTAATGAAAAACAAGAAATAATGAATAAATTTTATAATGGAGATATAGATATACTTATATCTACAACTGTTATAGAAGTTGGTATAAATGTGCCTAACTCTACAATTATGGTTATAGAAAATGCTGAAAGATTTGGTATATCTCAATTACACCAGCTTAGAGGTAGGGTGGGACGTGGTAGTGATAAATCTTATTGTATACTTATAAGCGATAGTAAAAGTAAACAGTCTAAACAAAGGTTAGAAACTATGGTAAAATATAGTGACGGATTTGTATTAAGTGAAAAAGACTTAGAACTTAGAGGCACTGGTGATTTTTTTGGTACAAGACAACACGGTATACCTGATATGAAAATAGCTAATCTATATAAAGACATAGAAATATTAAAACAAGTACAAAAAGCCTCTATTAAGTTATATAAACAAGACCCTTTACTTTTAGATAATAAAAATAAGCCTTTAAAAGAAAAAATTGACCAGTTTTTTAATACTCTTGACAATACTGTGTCTTTATAGCAATATTACCATAAAATACTATTTATCGTATTATTATTATTTGTATATTTTTTATAAAAATTTATTTATATTTAAAAACTTTTACTTTACTAACACATAAAAATTAGTTATAATTAAAAAGAATAATTTAATTTGAAAGGACTGTATATATGAGAGTTATTTCTGGTTCGGCTAGAGGCTTAAAACTTAAATCACCAGAAGGACTAAATACTAGACCAACTGCTGATAGAATAAAAGAATCTTTGTTTAATATAATCTCTCCTTATATTTATGACTCCACTTTTTTAGATTTATTTAGTGGTAGTGGTGCTATTGGTATAGAAGCTTTGTCTAGAGGTGCTAAAGAAGCTAGCTTTGTAGATTTTGATATTAATAGTATAAATATAATAAAAACTAATATATCATTAGCAAAGTTTGAACAGAAATCAACTATATATAATCTAAATGTTTTAGACGCAATAGATAAATTATCTACTGAAAATAAAAAATTTGATATAATATTTTTAGACCCACCTTATAACAAAGGACTTTTATTACCTACTCTAAAAAAAATAGAAGAACATAAAATGCTTAAAGATGATGGTTTTATTATTTGTGAACAACATATTGATGAACCAAAAATTGAATTAGAAACTTTATATGTATATAGAACTAAAGAATATAAAATTACTAAAATAGTTTTTTTAGAGAATAAATAAGGAGGTTATTTCTTTGAAAGCAGTTTATCCAGGTAGTTTTGACCCACCTACAAATGGTCATTTAGATATTATTACTAGAGCTAGTAAGCTTACTAACACACTTATTGTAGCTGTTTTAAATAACCCTTCAAAAAATCCTATGTTTTCTACACAAGAAAAAATAGAAATGTTAAAAGAACTTACTAAAGATATCCCCAATGTAAAAGTAGCTAGCTTCTCTGGCTTATTAGTAGACTTTTGTAAAGAAATGAATTGTAAAATAGTAATACGAGGTTTGAGAGCTTTGACAGATTTTGAATATGAATTTCAAATAGCTCTTACTAACAAAACTATGAATAAAGAAATTGAAACACTTTTTATGCCAACAGATACTCAAAATCTTTGGTTAAGTTCTAGTGTGGTTAAGGAAATAGCAATATTCGGCGGTAAATATGATGATATGGTACCTAAAATTGTAAAAGATAAATTAGAAAAAAAGATTAATAAAGGAGATTTTTAATATGCAAGAATATACTAAAGTAGATGATTTAATAGATGAACTATTTACTTTAATAAATGAAAGTAAAAGTGGAAGTCTATTTGGTGGTAAGGGTATAGATAAAGATGAAGCCTTTAATATATTAGAAGATATTAGATATAATTTACCTCGAGAGTTAAAAGAAGCCAAAAAAATAATAGATAATGCCGATAAAATTATACAAGATGCTAATTTAGAAGCTAATAAAATTATTAAAATGGCTGAAGAAGAAGCTGAAAATATGGTCAGTGAACATAATATAACTAAAATGGCTAAAATTATGGAAGAAAATAAAAGAAAAGAAATGAAAGAATATGTTACAGAAATGAGAGATGGAGCTATAAGCTATGCTGATAGTTGCCTTTTAGATGTAGAAAAAATATTACAAGCTTCCTTAAATGAAATAAACTATATAACTAAAAATATGGAAGAAAGACTGTCTCAAGAACTAGAAAGAATCTATAAAAATAGACAAGAAATAAAAATGGAAGATTTATATAATAACTAAATTTCAATAAATTTTAGGAGCTTAAAAGTGTGATTTAAAATGGGTAAATATATTAAAAATAATAGAAAAATAGCACATATAGTTAGTTTAATTTCTGTAATATTATCAGCATTATTACAAACTTTTATAATTCAAGCATTTATACAACCTGCCGATTTATTATCAAGCGGATTTACAGGTGTTGCAATATTAATAGATAAAATATCAAAAACTTTTTTTAATCAAACAATATCTGTATCATTTCTATTAATAGCTTTAAACATACCTGTTGCTCTTTTATGTTATAGAGCTATTAGCAAAAGATTTGTTTTTTATTCTCTTCTTCAAGTATTTTTTAGTAGTACATTTTTAAAAATATTTGATTTTGAACCTTTCTTTGGTACAAACGATGATATATTAAATGTTATATTTGGTGGGTTTTTATATGGTATAGGCATAGTATTAGCTTTAAAAGGACGTGCTTCTACTGGTGGTACTGATTTTATTGCTTTATATGTTTCTAATAAAAAAAGTAAATCTATTTGGAATTATGTTTTTATGTTTAATGTAGTATTATTATGTATCTTTGGTCTTTTATTTGGATGGTCTGAGGCTGGATACTCTATTCTTTTCCAATATGTTTCCACTAGAACTATATCTACGTTCCACCAAAGATATGTACGAGTTACATTACAAATGACTACTTCTAAACCAGATGAAGTTATAAACGCATACATTAAAAACTTTAGGCACGGATTATCTTGCGTAGATGCTATTGGTGGTTATAGCAAAAAAAATGTTACTGTTATACATACAGTTGTATCTTCTTATGAAGTTCCAGACATTGTTGAAACAATGAAAATGGTAGATCCATATATAATTATTAATAGTTTTAAAACAGAACAATTTTATGGAAGATTTTATCAAGCTCCCATAGATTAAAATTAAATATAAGTTAATTACAAATAGTCAAGACTACTCATTTAACAGGTGGCCTTGACTATTTAATATTTTAGGTTGTTTCTCAATAGTTGTAGCAAAAATTTGTTCGTTATTAAAATATACTCATAAAAAATATACTTATTTTATATAACATTTAACCTAAAATATTTAAAATAATAATATATCAAAACATCTTTTATTATTTAATATTTTAAACGCCACTAAAAATGGTAAACAACCTTATTATATTATTAATAAAATAATAGCATCAAAAAAAGCTATATTTTATAAATATAGCTTTTTTAATATAGTTGCGGGAGCCGGATTTGAACCGACGACCTTCGGGTTATGAGCCCGACGAGCTACCAGACTGCTCCATCCCGCGTCATTATTAGATTATTTAGTGAAAAAAGTGGGTGGAGAAGGATTCGAACCTTCGAAAGACTAGCTAACAGATTTACAGTCTGCCCCCTTTGGCCACTCGGGAATCCACCCTTAATATAAAGCCGATGAAGGGACTCGAACCCCCAACCTGCTGATTACAAGTCAGCTGCTCTGCCAGTTGAGCCACATCGGCTTA
>CALWOZ010000015.1 GCA_944383305.1 uncultured Clostridia bacterium
TCTATCTTTTATATTAAAACATAAAAAAATCAAATTTCATACTCCTCCTATCGATAATAGTTAATTATCCTTTATTAATTTCCATATTATATATTATATAACAAAATGAGTAAATTACAAGTGTAAATTGTAGTATTTTGTAAATTTATTTGTTAAAGAGCAACCTATGTTTGACACTTTAATATCTACACATTTCACTTGTACTGTATTTGTCTTTATTCTTTAAGAGTTCTTGATACTTTATTGATGACTTTATCCTAGAATCTTTTTTAGCAATTATGTATTTCAGTTCATTAATTTTCATATCTTCTGTTACTACATAATTTTTTGTAGGTCTACCTTTAGATTTTATTGCAATTTCTGCATTTATTTTATCTTGTTTACGATTATATCTGGTGATAAAGTTTGTCAGTTGTTTTATAGTAAATCCCAACTTTTCACTAATTTATCTTTTGCTTAATCCTTGTTTTCTTAGTTCTAAAATCTCATTTTCATAACAACTTATATGTTTATAACTTCTTGGCATAACAAAACCTCCTATGATATTTTAATTCTACCACAGGAGGTCTCTTTTTTCTATTGTCCATTTTTTAAGGACTTGTTAACTTCTTCTGGATCGTTTTTTTCTTCTGAAATAAATTGTGTCAGTATTTCGTGATAAGTTGCGAAATCGGGTAATACTTTAAAATCATTTTTAACGATTTCTTCCAAAGGCTTTATGTTACAGCTTTCTTCAAATTCATACTTAAGAAAAGGTATTTTAGAAAATATCCTTATTATAAAAGAATACAATGTATTAGGTTGATTATTTTTACATAGTTTTATATATTCTTTTTTATCTTTAGCAATTGTTTGTAATAAATCTATTATCTTATCATCGTTATTTGACTTTCTTTTCAGAGCATTTACTTGCTCTTCAGTGTATACCAAAACATACCTTTTAAAATAATTTGTTGACTCTTCAATTTCATATATAAGATTTTTATTATTAGATATAAAATTTATATCATTTGTTTTTAAAACATATATAGCAGATAAATTTTTATCTATTAATATTGATTTAGACAAATCATCTCCGAAAGATTTTATAAATTTTCGTCTTAAGTTTTCTTTATTTTTATCAAATTTTATGTACTCTTCTTCTAGATTATTAAGTTTTATTTTTAAAGAAAGATTATCTTCGAAAGTTGTATTATCAATATAATTTAAAATGTAATAGTTGACAATATTTTCTTCTTTACTTGAATAAAAGAAAATATTTTTATCGTTAGATTGCCATTTTACTTCAAATTTACTAGCTTCAAATAACTTATTTATAATTTGTTTTATTTCTTAACTCATTTAATGCATTTTCTCTATCTATTAAATTTATAACTTTAGGCTTAGTGATATTTTTTTCTTGTTCTGAAAATTTTTCTATTTCTTTAAGTTATTTTTCAGAGAGTTTTATGATATTTTTACTCTCAAAAGGATTAAAAATATCATTTAGACGATTTGTAATCAAAAAATCTGTTTCATATAAAAAATTAACGTATTCATTTTCTTGAAGAAAGTTAAGTATTTTATCGGTTATTTCAAAATTTTCATCACTATTATCTAATATTAATGTATAGAAATTACCATTTTTTTGGCACTTTATAGTGTTATCATCTTGCAATTTTAAAATATCTAAAAATAATTTGTTTATTAAATTATCTTCTGGTAAATTGTTATTGCAACCATCTTTTGTTTTTTGCAATAAAGTATGCTTTATAACAAAAGCTTTTTTATCCATATCTAAAGTCACTATATTTTTTAATTGTGTTTTTAAGTTACATTTACATTTTTCATCATTCAAACTACAATTTTCACAAACTACAATTTTCAGCATTACAAACAGGTGTTTTTGTATGTTATTTTATTGGATTTTTAGGATATTTATCTAGTAAATTTAGTATAGTTTTCACAAAGAGATAATATTGATTATATTCATTATTAAATAATTTATTATAATCTTTAAAGATTATATCAATAATTTCATTTAAAGATAGAATACATTTATTATTTAAAGTATTTTTATTTATATAGTAATTTGTTATATATAACTTTAATTTTGAAACAATTTCATAGTATATAAGTTGTTGGTAAAATTTATCTTTTTTTATATAATCATATTCAGATTTAACAGATGTTATAATTTCACATATTAGATTATAGCTTTTTTCTATAGCTTCATTTGAGTTATCAAATAATTCATCACATACTTTTACAAATTTTGAAGAGTATACATTATCGTTTGGTAGAATGTTCTTAAATTTTTCGAGTTTTTTACAATTTCTTTTTTTAAAATTTTATATATCTTTTTTAAAGCAACATATATAGAAATATGTACTTGATATTCATATCTTTCCCAAGAAGGAATGGCATTAAATTCTGATAATAAAATTTTCACCCCTAGTATAAAAATTTACTCTTAAGTATCATTTTATACAAATGATACTATATACTAATAGATCATGTCAAATATTATACTAAAATATTTCTATATTTAATAGAAATAATGGTTAAAAGCAAGAGAATAGTTTAATTATAGGTTTATATATAGATTATAGTGCATTTATTAATGTTATATAATGAGTCAGACAAAATGAAACACTCAGATATAGTTTTTAGCACAATATAGAATAAGAATACTAAAGGGCTATTAACTCTAGCTCTTTACAATAAAAATAAGTAGTGATTAATTATTTATGATAAAAGCAAATAAAATAACCATTAAAATACTATCTTTTATTTTAGCTTTTATATTGATATTATCTTCAATACCATTGACTATATTTGCAAAAGGTGCTAGTGGTGATGGTACCAGGGAATCATCTACAGGTAACTCTACCACAGTCAGCCACCAAAATGTTAGTTATACAAAATATGCCGGTTATTTACTAACCTTCGTAGGTGTAGAAACAAAAGAAGAAGGTATAGTTACAAATGAAGATTTAATATCAACAGGTATAGCAACTAGAAATAAGTCTGATTTATTGGGTTCACTTATGTATATGACAGAGTCACACGGAAAATTAATGCCAGTATCTAAGTTTGAGAGATCTCAATTAAAAAATGCCAAGCTTAAATCACTAAGTATGTATGATAAAACTGTCGCTAACATAATCCAAACAAACAACATTTTCCCTCTAAACCTAAGAGTTGATGGAGAGGTAGAAAGAGCTTTAAAATATTATATAGGTGTAACAACACATAGAGATGAAAACGGTTAAATATTAAAAGCTTGGAATGATTTAATATATGATATGGGTGTTGAAAGAGAGGATCTGATAACAAAAGAGAAAAAATCAGGACTTATTTATTACGATGGATAGACTTATGAGGATATCATAGCAAGCATAAAAGATAGAAAATTAGCTATGCACGTCGAATCTATTATGACAGAAACTTCACAATTTAAATTAGCTTTTACAGCAGCACATTATGGTTATTATACAGTAGATCCAAAAGAAGGCAAGAAAAGATACCCTAGTTCAAGTAATGATGGTATGAGACAATCTTACATAACTAAAACTCCACTTATGAGAGAAGCTTTTGCAAAAAATGCTCACTTAACTGTAGCCAACTCAAAATTTGTATCTTAGAGTATAAAAGGGTATGATAGTGTAAATGAACTTACCTACACTAAAAATGGCATTACAAGATATTATTCTGCAAGTGAACATCAGGATATAACAGATATTTATATTGTTAGGTTAAGATCAAACGCAACCACAACCAAACACCCAACCGAAATCAATATACCACCTACCGACTTCTATATGACAACACTAAAACCCGTCCCTAACGAAGACGGGTTGTTAATATACTTAAAAAAATGTGAGATTATCCTAAATGTTAGAGGTGGCTATAACGGTGATATGAGAGGTTATGGCGAAGTGAGTTTAAAATTAAATATTTAACATTGGTAGCATATTTGAAATAAATATGTTTTTTTATTATTACAATTAAGGTATAATTTGATAATTTTTTGTTAAATTTATAAAAGTTTTCCCTACAAACATCATAGATAAGAGTACCATTTAACTATATATAATACAAAAAAGAGTAATTATAATATTAGAAAATAAACTAGATGTGTTAATGTTTATACAGATATTTCTAGACAATAATGAAAATAATACTATAGAATAGGGACTTTTGAAAATTTAGTAAAAATATATAAGTTTTTATTTTGAAGATATATATTTTTTTGTAGGTAAAATAAGAGATGTAAATGTATCAAAAGGAAATTTTAGATTTGCTTCACTTATGTATCTAGAATAATCATTAAATTATATAGATAATATTCTACAATCTAATTTTGATGAAATTATAGAAAAATATGTTGAAATGAATATAGCATACCCTTTTAGATAAGGTAACGGTAGAGTCACTCGTATTTTGCTTGATTTTATATAAAAAAAGAAATTAAAATGGTTGTAGATTGGAGTAGAATATATAAAAATGATTATTTACTTGCAATGGAAAGAAGCTCTAACAGATAAAATAAATGTTAAGGAAATTTATACAAAAGGTATAGATACAAGGTATTATTACAAAGGATATAACATTTATAAGTTATAATATTTTGATATATTAATTTTTATTAGTGAAGTTTAGGAAGATTTAGTATACTGTTAATGATATTTAAATTATTAACATAACTGATTTAAATACTAGAATAATAAACTGAAGATTTTATTTTATATTTTTATTATTTTAATAAAAATATAAAATAAAATCTTGAATAATTTGTAAAACAATGTTAATATACTATTAGGTTAAATAAAAAATAAAGGATAATTATATATTATCCTTAGAAATGAGGAGTTATGAGAAATTCAAATTTTGATAATTTTTGTGATTTATATGATGAATTTATAAATTCAACTAAAAATACAATCCCACTTTGTGCGGCAGAAAATGTAGTGTCACCATTTAGTAGAATTCCTTTAAGTTCATCAATTCAAGAAAAATATGTACTCGGTGGAATTACTTCATTTAATGCTGATATAAATTTTGTAGGAAGTGATTTATTACATAAATATTTTGATATAATAAATAAACAATGTAAAAAATTATTCGATAGTACATATTCAGATCCAAGAACTCTTTCAGGAGTAAATGCTGTAATGTCATTATTAATGAGTGTTTTTGAATTTGGTGATGAAATTCTAATTAGTTGTGAAGATTCAGGTGGACATGGATCAATGAAAAAAATATGTACTAGATTAGGAATTAAATCTACCAATTTACCATTTAATTTTGACGAATTTGATTTTGAATACGATAAACTTAATAAACTTTTAAAAACTGGAAAATATAAAGGTATTCTTATATGTCCATCAGATATAACTTTTATGCCAGATTTTTCAAAATTAATACTACCAGAAGACTGTATATTAATATTTGATGCTACACAAGTTTTAGGACTTATTGCTGGAAAAGCAGTAAAAAATCCATTTTCATATTTTTCCAAAAATCAAAAAGTAATTTTAATGGGAGCTACACATAAAACTTTACCTGGTCCAACTTGTGGAATTATTATGACACAAAATGAAAATCTTGCAAATGAATTTGATACAAAAATAAATCCTGATTATCTTAGAAATAATCATTTGCATCATATATTAAGTTTATCTTTAGTTCTATTTGAAATGGAGTATTTTGGAAAAGAGTATGCTTCTAACATTGTATATACTTCTAATTATTTAGGTAAATCTTTAGAAAATAATGGATTTGAAGTGTTAAAAAGAAATAAAGTTATATCGGAGACTCATCAAATATTTGTTTCTATGAATGAAACTGAAGGAAAAGAATTTTTAGAAAAATGCAAAAAATTAAAAATATCTCTAAATTTTAGAAATAAAAAGTTATATAAAAATTCTGGGCTTAGAATAGGAACTCAAGAAATTGCCCGTTATAAATGGACAGATGAAAATTTAGATGAATTATCACAAATTTTCAAGTCCATTTACAGTGGCAATATAAAAGATACTGAATTACTAAATAAAATTGAAATAATGGCTAAAAATAAAAATATTTATTATACATTTAATTCTGATATATATACAAAATTAACAGAGTTACATAACAGTGAACATAAAATCTAAGCTTTTATCATTTTTATATTTTTCTAATATTGAGGCTATATATATATAGCCTTTTTTTTCATAATATTCTATCTTTAAATCTATATCTTCACACTTATCATCATTAATAATGCATTTTAAAACTTGAGTATATGCATAATTTATATGCAGAGAATTTGGTGTTAGTACTTCTATTTCATAACTAAAATCATTTTTACCAATTGTTGGATCAATACATTGACTTTCTATTTTAGTTAATTCATTTAATAATTTTTCACTATCATAATTTTCTTCAAATTTAAATAGTATTTTAGCCATCTCACAACAAGTTTTTAAATTTATATCATTAACATCATTTGCAAACATTAAACTTTTATTATAGTATAAAATACTTTTATCTTTTAAACTATTTTTCTTTGTTTTATAATAACTTAATCTATAAAATTCAGCCTTTAAAAAATAAATATCATATATTATCCTGTTATTTTCTTTATTTAACATTTCTAACAAATCATTTAACATTTTTTCACTTGTATTAAAATCATTTAAATATCTTATTTTGTACATTATGTAGTGTCTGGTTATAGATGGTATTATGCTCGTAATATTATTTTTATTAGCTAAAGACAATAATTCATTAAATTGTTCATCATAATTAGTATCTATATTTTTAAACAAATAAATAGATAAAATACCATATCTTACTTTTATAAATAATTTTTTATTATTTTTAAGTTCTGGAATATCAAGTAAATTATTAAATAGCTTTTCACAATAATTTAAATCTTCTCCTATATGTTTAAGACAATGAGCATTTAGATACATAAATTCCATTTTTAATTCAATATAATTATTTAGATTATTATTATTATTTAAACACTTCGTTATTTCAGTAACTGTTATTTCAAAATTATTTATAAGATGCTCTAGATTTACAATAATAAACAATTTTTTTAATTCATTTTCATCTGGTGAATATATATATTTCTTTATATCTATACTATATTCATTTGAATAATAGTATTTTAGTACTTCTTTTGCTTTAGGATAATGACCTAAATGAAGTATTGAATTTAAATAATTAAATTGAAACTCTCTATACTCTTGATTATCTCTTCTTAAATGTAAATTAAATTTATCTTTTATGTCTAAATCTCCAAGATATAATAGATAATTACTATCCTTTTCTAAAAAAGGTTTAGAAAAAAGTCTTTTTATATAATTTTCTTTTTCATCATCTAAATTGATATTTGTTGTTAATAGTATTTTTTCAATATTTCTTTCATTATTAGGCTGTTTTTTGAAATAAGAATATATTTTTTCCAAGATATCATTAATATCTTTGTCGTCCATAAAATTATCATTAAATATTTCGTTTGATATATTTTCACTTACTTCAAATCTTAATGTTTTTTCAATGATAGATATTAAATCATAACCTTTTAAAGTATTTATACAATCATTTATAAGTTTATCGTTTTCACCATATAAAAAAATATTGCTTAGCATAGATATTTCAATATTTTCTTGAAAGATCTTGTTATAAATGTAAATACAAAATAATATTTGTTTATGTCTAATGTTTAATTTATTTTGTACAATAATCATAATATTGTTTTTTATATCTTGCTCAGTTAATTCAAAGTTACCTCTTTTAATAATGGTATCTATCATTCTAGGAATACCTTTGCTAGAAT
The DNA here is from genome assembly GCA_944383305.1 of uncultured Clostridia bacterium. Classification (GTDB taxonomy): domain Bacteria; phylum Bacillota; class Clostridia; order Lachnospirales; family CAG-274; genus Tyzzerella. The sequence continues at coordinate 7,814 of CALWOZ010000015.1, forward strand.
TTAATATTGAATTTATTTCTTCATAATTAACTGTTTTATTATATTTTTTTGCTAACAAAACAACTTCATTTTTAGAAAAAACCCTTAAGTTAACCTGTTCAACATCTTGTGAATTTTCTATATTATTATTGTTATTATTATAAATTACTATTAATTTAGCTTTATATTGTAGTATGTCATATGCAAATTGAATTAATTCAAAATTTTTTATATTAAAAGAAACATCATCTAAAATAAAAACAATAGGTTTATTTGTTATTTTATTTAATTCATCAAATAATAAATGTATATCATCTACATTTAAATTAAGCTTATTTTTAATATTTTCTAATATATTCTTATCTGAATGTACAGAAATATATATAGCATTATAATTAGGAAATTTTGATAATATTTTTCTGTTATTTAACTTATACATAATATACGTAGCTAAATATGATTTACCATATCCCGTTCCACCAGTAATCAAAAGAATTCTAGAGTTTTTATTTTTTAAAAAATCTTTTATTTTTTTTATTTCTATAACATTATTCACATAATTAGGAGAAATGTTTTTCCTATAAATTATACTATTGTAATTTTCTTTTAACTCCTTATATTTTTTTTGTATGTAAGCTATAATTCCTATACCAAGAATTTTATCAATAAATTGATTAATAATTTCATATTTAAAACTAATAATAAATAAAATAATAAATATTATTGTTAATATTATATAACAAATTTTATATAATTTAAATTTTTCTAACTTCATAACTCCTCATTTCTAAGGATAATATATAATTATCCTTTATTTTTTATTTACAAAGTAATAATTATTGGTCATAATTATTATTGAAAGAAGGGATAAATTATGATTATAGAAAATTATTTTGAAGGTTACTTTAGTTTTTGTCATTATCAAAAAAGGTTAAATGAAAAAACATTAAAAGCATATAGAATAGACTTAAAACAAGTAAAAACTTATTTTTATGATAAAGAGTTAAATAAGGAAAATATAAATAAATATATTGTTTTTTTAAAATCAAAGTATAAAACTAAAACTATAAAAAGAAAAATAACAACACTAAAATCTTTTGTTAATTATTTAGAGTACGAAGAAATTATTGAAAATAATCCATTTAAAAATATAAATATTAAATTTAAAGAAGAATTTATTTTACCTAAAATAATTCCACTATTAGAGATAGAAAAAATTATTAATTATATTTATAATGAGTACAAAATAAAAGATAATAACATATCTAAATTAAGAGATTTATTATTAGTCCAATTATTAATATCAACAGGTATGCGAGTTTCTGAAATATCTAATTTAAAATTATATGATATAAATATAAACAATAATACATTTAAAATAAATGGAAAAGGGGATAAGGAAAGAATAATATATATAAATAATGAAAAATTAAAAAATACACTTATAAAATATATAGAAAAACATAGTGGAAATGAATACTTATTTGTTAATAATAGAGGTTCAAGATTGTCTGAACAATCAATAAGATTTATGCTAAAAAAATATGCTAAATTATCTGGAGTTCAGTTGAAAATAACACCACATATGTTTAGACATACATTTGCTACGATGTTGTTAGATGAAGATGTTGATATAAGACATATACAACAAATATTAGGTCATAGCTCTATTATAACTACACAAATATATACACATATGTCTATAAGTAAGCAAAAAGAAATATTGAATTTCAAGAATCCTATAAACAAGATTAGATTATATTAAATTTATATCTTATTCTTATAATGAACTCTATAAAGTGGATATAACAAGAAAAATGTATTATGAAAGAAATTAACTATTACTTCAATTTTATCATATATACTAAACAAAATAATATTTCAGATGATAATTTTTGTATAAGAAAAATTCTGTAATAGTTTTTACTGTAACTAGTATAGATATAACACATATTAATCATATTTGACAGTAAAAAATAATAGGAATAACTTAGATATAGATATCTCTATAATTTTTTGTTATTATAGAAGCATTTATGATATATAACTATTTTAGTATTATCATCTATTTTTATATTTATTGTTTTTACGATACATTATAATTTATTAATTATAGTAAGATATATGTAAAAATGTATATAGTAAGGTAGATGAATAAGTAGTAAATTTTATATATAAAATATGAATACCAAATAGGTACACAATAAATACATTATCTAAAAAATATACATAAATAGATAAAAATAATATAATAAATAGTTTTTATATAGAATATTATTATGCTCTTAATTTAAATATATATGGCAAAAAATAAGTGATAGAGATATTAAAGTTCCCAATATTTTAGTATCAGTTCAGAATAAGTGGGTTTAATTGTATAAAATTAATTTAAAATACTTGAATTTTATCTAAATTAAATGTTATAATTTGTAATAAATAAACTATTTATGTATTAAAAAATTAATATAATTATTTTATTAAATAAAATAAAAGGAGTTTTATATGTCTAATTTTCTTGAAAAGATGTAAAATTAATTGAAGGTATTTTTGATATAATATCAAGTCAAAAAATCAACATAAATGATATTTGTAAAATTATTGAGATATATAATTTATTTATTTGTTCAAATAAACAATATTTGTATAATAGAACATATAATACAGAAAATTTAAAAATATTAAAAATATATAGATAGGTATACCACAAGGGTTGCCACAAGCATATTACTTTGGGAATATTTGTATGGTTTATATTTCTCAAATAATAAATACCAAATTTAAGGGTAAATCTTTTTATTGGGTAGATGATTAAGTTATATATACTAATGAAGTTTTATATAAGCAAAAATTTCAAGAAAATATTAAAGACATAAATAAAAAAATAAATAATATTATAGATATTATTTAGAAGAAGAAAAAATAAGTAATAACTATAAAATAAAAATTAATAAAGAAAAAAGTAGTTTTTTAGATATATCAGATAAAGTAAGTATGGTATAGTATATTTAAAAAATATAAATAATGGAGTATCGTCAATATCATTAGATATTATGACAGCCGTAGATGAACCTCACTAAGAGATTGCTCTTGAAAAAATGGATATGTATTTGAAAGCTATTGATAAAGAACTTAATTTATTAGATACAAATGATGATATGAATAATTATTATATAATTAACTAATATTATTAAATTTTATAATATAAAAAGGAGGTTGTAAATTGGAACAAATTATTGATTGGTGTAATCATAATCAAGGTTTTATATCGATGATACTAACTATTATAACAATATTAATTTATATATTTGTTATGTATAAATCAAATAAAAATGCAAAAGAAATAGCCCAGGAACAGATAAAATTTCAATAATATACATTAAAAGTGCAAAAATAATTACAACTTTACGAATATAAAATACAAACATATATGTATAAACTGGATTATATAAAAGCTTTATATGACATTCAAAACAAAATGGAAATACTAAAATGTGTATTTGATACTGTAAACCTAGAAAATGATGATTTTCATCAATTATATGAAAGATATAGTAAACTTAACTTTAATTATGATGAAATTAAAATTTCATTATCACAAGCTTTAAATGTTTTTGAACCCAATACACATAAATTTTTTAATGAAATAAAATGGTTATATGGATTGATAAGTAATAATTTCTCTAAATTTAGAATTTATTCAATTACTTTAACAAAGGAGGAGCAGATTTGTAAAAAAGAAGAAAAGAAAAAATCGCTTAGTAATATTAAAGAAAATATAGACAATATTTTAATAGATATAAATATTCTCATTGATATATTGAATATATCTGTAAATATTTATGTATTAGAAAAAATATAATATGTAATTTTAAATTATTTATTATTGTATACTTAAACTTATATAAGGTAAGGGAGAAATATAAATGATAAAGGTTGTATATTTTGATGATCAATCGGCAACAGATTATCTTTATATATATGATGGTGGTGCTAAACTTCAAACATCAGATCAGGTAAAAGAAAAAAGTGGAGAAATTGCTAATAAAACATCAGCAGGTTTGGCAGCTAAGTTATCCTGGCTTCCGTTTTTTAATGTAGATGGAGAAACAAAAATAGACACTTCTTTGGCATATAAAGGTAATTCACTTATAAAAACTACATTATCTAATACAGTTTTAACTGATTTTTTAAAAAAGATTGAAGATGATAAAGATCGAATTTTAAAATTTTGTAATTATTCTGTTGAAGCATATGAGAATTCGATTGCCTATATGATAATGTTTACACCATATCTAACAATGACAAAATCAGAAATAGAATCTAATGGAATAGCATTTGATGCTTCCAAAATTGATGAATCTTTTAAAAATGGAAAAGGATACTATGAAATGGTAGCTAGAAATAATAAAAACATATATGTTTTTAGATTTAATATTAAAGCTTTTCGTAATAATTATGGTATTGCTGATTTAACAAAAATGAAGCTTACATATTATGGTGTTGAGGTTGGGGAGATAGAAGATATTAGATTACTCGATATTAGTAATGAACTTAATATTGCAAAAGTAACAAGTATAAATTCAGCTCACGATATTGAAGAACAATCTAGTGAAAAAAGAAGGGTCAAGGTTTACGATATTATGTTGGCAGGTGTTGAGGTATGAAAAATATTATTATTTATAATGGACCTAAAAAAGATTTCAAAAAATTGATACCTGATGACAATATAAGTCTTTCTGAATTTGTAGTTGAACATGATAATAGAATTAAAGTTGTTAAACATGTAGTTGTTCAAGATGAAGAAGAAACTGAAGAACTACCTAGTATTAAAAAATATTACAAAAATGTGGTTGCTTATTCAGAACAATATGCAGGAATTACAGAAAGTGCAGTACAAAGCTTTTTAAATTTGATTAATAGTTGTGAAATTGATAATTTATATCTTCAAAATCCACCGTTACAGATAAAGTTTCAGTTGAAACAAGCTTATTCAAATATTATTAAAGAGGAAAATTTTTCATATAAACGTTTTTCAAAGAAAATGTTACTTGAGATAAATAAAAAATTTGATGATATTATTATAGGGCAACATAAAGTAAAAAGAAGATTAATGACTAGTTTATATCCTCTACTACAAAAAGGAAATAGGAAAAAACCTATTGTGATAATGTTATATGGAAAATCTGGTATAGGAAAAACAGAAACAGCAAAGTTTATCAGTAATGTTATTGGACAACCTTTATTTAGAAAACAATTTTCTATGTTTCAAAGTGTAGAATTTCAAGGGTATCTTTTTGGTGCTTCACACTCTCAATCTTCATTTGCTCGTGATTTGCTTGAAAGAGAATCTAACATTTTGTTGTTTGATGAATTTGATAAATCACATCCTATTTTTTATAGTGCTTTTTATCAACTATTTGATGAGGGAATTTTTGAGGATAAAAACTATCATTTAAAATTATATAATTCTATTATAATTTGTACTTCTAACTATCTTAGTGAAGAAGAAATAATAAGAAAATTAGGAGAACCCATTTTTTATCGTTTTGACCATTTGATAAAGTTTGATGATTTGTCACTAGATTCTATACATAAAATAATAGATTTACAAATAGAGAGCAAGTTAAAAAAATTACAAGAAGAAGAATTGATAAAAATTGATAAAAAATATATTGTTTCTAAAATGAAGAGTGTAGCAAAACAGATTAATAATGCACGACAAATATCTAAAATTATTGAAGAGTATATAAGTATGCAGTTAGTAGACTATTTGATTAAAGAGGAGGAAATTAACAATGACTAATTTATCACAAATAAAGCTACAGGGTATGCTAGATTTTTTAAATAAAATTTGTGAAAAACACACAGATGATAGATCTTTAATTGCTATAAATGAGATATAAATAGAACTTGCTATCAATGATATATGGCTTTGTATGGGAAAAACACGAAGAACAAGTTGATGTTGAGGTGAAGCACAAAGTCCCTATTTTTACAGAGGTTATTGACCGTGAGATTATTAGTGATGAAAATTTACCTTATAAATTTTTACTTCAGGGAGATAATTTGGATAGTTTGAAGTTGCTTGAAAAAAACCACAAAGGCAAAATATATGTTATTTATATAGACCAACCATACAATACAGGAAAAAAGATTTTATTTATGGTGATAATTATGTAAATGAAGAAGATTCATTTAGAAATTCTAAGTGGTTAAGTTTTATGAGTTAAACACTTTACATTGTCAAGAGATTACTGTCTGAACAAGGAGATATTTTATTCATATAAACGAAATTTAAGTTGCATAGTTAAAAGTGTTGGGTGATGAAATTTTTGGAAATACCAATTTTTTGAATATTATCAGTATAAACATGAAAAAATATTGCAAATGATTATGGTGGGCGTGTACCAAGAGAGTTCGGTAAAATTTTTAAAAAATATGTTAAGTTGACAATAAATATTTGAAATAATATAATATATACAGCAGATGATTGTATGAAGATAGTATACACTAAAACGAAACTTAAATCTCTAGCTAAAATGCAAAATGATATAAAGAAATTAATCATACAAGTAATAAATAATATCCCCAAAAAAAGATTAAGGGTTGGTAAATATAGGGTTATCTATAAAATAGAAGATGATTTAGAAATACAAATACTTTCTATACTTGAAATGTTACCAGAAAAAAATAAAAACTTGCAATGGAATTTGTAAAAAGAATGGTTTTCCATTGTGATCATGATTATATAAAACTTACTAGTGATGAACAATATAAGCTAGAAATAGCAGAAAAAGAAGTTGAAAATGGAGAAGTTTTTTTGGAAGAAGAAGTTCTTAAAATTTTAAATATTTAAATATTTTATGGAGATATATGAAGAGGTGAATATGATATTAGAAAATAAACTAGGTATTACTGATTATGCAGAGCTTGCTAGGCAGGAAGAAAAAATAAGTAAAAATAAAGCTATACAATTATTTGAAAATAATATAATAAAAGATAGAGAAATAGGTAGTTTTAAGTGTTTAGCAAAAATACATCAGTTTTTATTTGAAGATATATATTTTTTTGCAGGGAAAATAAGAGATGTAAATATAGCAAAAGGAAATTTTAGGTTTGCTCCGCTTATGTATCTAGAACAATCATTAAATTATATAGATAATATGCCTCAATCTAATTTTGATGAAATTATAGAAAAATATGTTGAAATGAACATAGCACACCCTTTTAGAGAAGGTAACGGCAGAGCCACTCGTATTTGGCTTGATTTGATATTAAAAAAAGAAATTAAAATGGTTGTAGATTGGGGCAAGATAGATAAAAATGATTATTTACTTGCAATGGAAAGAAGCCCTATAAAAGATATAGAAATAAAAGTATTAATAAAAGAAGCTTTAACAGATAAAATAAATGATAGAGAAGTTTATATAAAAGGTATAGATGCAAGCTATTATTATGAGGGTTATAGTATTTATAAAATAAGTGAAGATGGTATTTTAGATAGCAGATAAATTTTACATTGGTTAAAATTATAGTTTTTATTTAAAACTTAAGCTATATAATATTATATTTCATAAAGTTAAAAAATATAATTTTGAGAAGCGAAAATAAATTATTTTCTATTAAAATAAGCTATAGAATTATATTAAAAAAATTAAAATAAATTGTTTATGGATATATTTTTATTAATAGTTATGTAGGATAAGAAATAATAAAATATTATTAATTGATATAATTATATTAGCTCAAAATTAGCCAATAAATTAGGTTTTTATATAGTAAAAAATATGAAATACAAAAATGTGAGGTTTAAGGATAGATTTCCTTATTTTGGGAGCAAATAGTTTATGTTTTTTGGTTTTAGATTTTACTAAAAAATCACACATACAGCAGTATAAACAGAAAAGATGAGAAAACTATAGCCCAATCTGTGTATAAGGTTATGAGCTAGAAAAGATATTTTAAAATACGGAGGAATAAAAATGAAGAGGAAAGTATTAAATAATTTTATTAAACAAAGTATATTTGTATCCCTTGTATGTGCATCATTTGGTGGGATAGTAGGTGGACAACAGGTATATGCAGATACTAGCAGTTTAACAGAAACTGCCAAAACATTAGACATAGAAATTGACAATCAAACAATCATACCACAAGAAGATGAGATAAAAACACAAAACGATGTATTACTTTTTGTAGACGGTAACCTAGTATCTACACCAGACGGCATCTTAAATTACAAAGATTCAACTTATCTTCCACTAAGAAAAATAGGGGAAGCTTTAGGTGCAGATGTAAAATGGTATGAGCAAGAGAAGATAGCACAAGTGGATTTAAATGGAAGAATTGTAGAAATATTTAGCCAACATTATAAATCAGTAGTAACTGTTAATGGAAATTCAGAAGTAAGAGATGTTACTGCAAAAGTAGACGGCAAAGAGGTAAAGCTTCCATCTATACTTCAAAAAGGTACACTCTATCTACCAACTCGTTTCGTATCAGAATCCCTAGGATTAAATATTAAATGGCACAACAGCCACCCTGAAACAGGACAAAAAACAATTACAATAGGTAAAGAGACAGGACTAAACTACAAAAAGCCTGAAGTCCAAACCCTTTCTGAAAACAATGCAGAATACCTAGATTACGAAACTTTAGATGGTATAGTTAAAGTAAAATTAAACAACCCAGATTGGAACAAGTTTTACTCTCAAACACATCACGTAGTGAAATCTGCAAAAGCTATTGACGGTTTATACTTCTTTAGTCCAGGTTCTAGCACATTACAGCCTGTATTCGATTTAGACGGTGACGGATATATTGGTGAGGGGCAAGAAAGACTTAGCATAGCAGAAGCTAAAAAACTAAACCCAGCTTATACTGCAAACAGCAAGAAAATAAGTTTAGCTATGAAAACAGAAGCAAGTAAATATGTATTCGCCAACCTAGGTCATAAACCACCATCAACTCCAGGTAAAGAAAGTGGGGATATGTCTCCAGACGGTAACTGGATGTGGACTGCAGCCGGGAAATGGATGCCTACACGAAACGGAGCTATAGGTAATCAAGACAGCAAAATAATGGACGTAGCATACAACACACCATATCGTATAACATACACATTAATGTAAGACTTTCAAAACTCTAAGGGAGTTTTAGTCACTCCCTTAGAAGAAACTAAAGGAGGATTTTATGAATATAAGAAATACACAAAAAAGATTTATAGCATTTCTTTTATTAATAACATTTATTATAACCTCATTACCCATACAAATCCTAGCAAATCAAAGTGCCGGAGGCGGTGGTACAGGTACAGGCTCCGGCATAGGAGGAGGTTCTGCCAATGCAGAGATTATAATGGATACCAATATAGTTTCAGGTTATTTATTATCATTTGCAAAGTTAGAGACTTCAGGTGGTGGTATTTTAGCAAGCCAAACACCAATGGGAGTTGCAATAGTAACAGACAGCGATCAAGGACTTAAAAATCTTATGCAAGCCGAAATGCTTATGTACGAACAAGGCGGTATACCATACCCACCTTCAAAATTAAACCGTGCAAATGAACACAACCCTTTCTATCTTGAAAAATTAAAAGTATATGACGGGATATATAAACCGATTGTGCAAACACCATATATGAAACCAATAATACCAAGCGTAAAAACTAATCAAATAGAACCTATTCTTAAATATTACACAAAAGTAGGCTCTGCACAAATAGGGGGAGAAAAGACAGATAAGCTTGAAGGTTTATTAAATGATATTATAAAAGCTGACGGTATAAACTTCTATGAAAACTTTACACCACCAAACGGACAAGACGTAGAAAAATACTTCCAAGAACAAGTATCAAATGGACAAATGTCAATATGGGTTGAACCTATAATGAGATTTAAAATAGGTAATCGTTGGGTAGCTACAACTTCTACTCAATATGCTAAAATTACAGATGCAAAAAACTCTTCAGGTGGTTTTATATTAGATGCTAGATACAGAGAAAGAAATGCTAACGGTATTCCTAAACTATTTAGGTTAACACCTCAAATGTCTGACTTTTTCTCTAAAACAGCCCACGTTCCTACAAATGCAGTTGGTAGATCTATTGTATCAGTTACGACAGATACAGCTATCGCTTACGATAAATATACAGATTTAAGAGGTTATCCTACTGCAACTGAAAAACTTTGGGTAGTAGCTCCGCCAGACTTATATCATAAATCAGGTGTTTATATAATAAAGCTTGCAACACAAGACACAACCCTCAAACACCCAACAGAAATTAATATCCCGCCTACCGACTTCCATATGACAACCCTAAAACCTGTCCCTAACGAAGAAGGTTTGTTAATAGACTTAGAAAAAGGTGAGATTACCCTAGATGTTAGAGGTAGCTATAACGGTGACACGAGAGGTTATGGCGAAGGTGGAAATACAAACGTAGATGAAGATGGTAACAACGGTGGATTAGAGGGAGCCGATAACAGCTCAATAACTTATAAAGGACATCCTTGGAAAGAAACCGACGGTTCATTAATGGAGAATACTGCTCCAATACTTTTTGCTAAAACAGCAAGCAATAAAGATTCGTTAACAAAAATTTCTTGTCCAATTCATGGAGCTTATGCTGTTCCAATCGAAGATGACAGATTAGAAAGCGAATTTGGTATTCCAGGTTTAGCAAGAGTGTTTAACTATTCAGTTTTTCCAAATGACAGATTAGAACAAGAATGGGTTGAAAATCCAAAAGGTATTGTAACCGATGATGGATGTAGAATATTCCCTGAGTTACAAGAACACCTACATAACAAAACAATAGAAACTATTGAGAACAACCCTGATATCAGTGCACTTCTAAATAGCAAAGTAAGAGAAGCTTTAAAAATAAACGGTTTAAAATTAAATTGGGATGAAAGAAATATTTCAAAAGACTTCCTAGCAAAAGACGACAGAATAAAATTCCAAGTTTATCTTCAAACTGATTATCAAAAACTTCAAGGTAAAGGTGAAGGCATTGTTTCATATAATGAACACATAACTGAAACTATGGATAAAAACAATGTTAATTCTTTACCTGGAAATAAATCTTTAAAGTTATCAGTAAAAAATAATGACGATGGGTTTTTAACATTATCTTGGGATCCTAATGATCCAAAAATTAAAGAGGCTTTAGAATATAGTAAATCTATATTTGTTACTGCTTCAATAAACTGGATTGAACCTGAAGATAGACAAACTCATGCTTATGAAGGTGACAAGTGGTTAAGAACAGAATCTATAAATTCCAACAATGTTCAAGGTGGTAACGGTTGGATAAATAATAGTTTACAGTTCGAATTACGTATTCCACGTCCAAACTTAAAAGCAAATGAAGTAACACCTAGATATGACGAAGAACGAGAAATGATTTGTATAGAAGGTGTAGGTTTTATAGACAAACTAATGCCAGGTCAAAACACTATTAGTTCAGATCATACAATACGTCTTTATGATGCTAACGGCAATTTAATTGGCGAACAAACAAGACAGTTCAAAGATGCTCAACTAGGTACAGAAGTTGATTTTGAAGAAATATGTTTTAAAGTTCCAAAACCAAAACCAAGTGAAGAGGTTGATTATGTAGTTGAATATGAAATAAACCCTTCTGAAGACAAACCAAAAACAGAAGAAACTTTCGAAGATAACATAGTAGTAAATGAAATTACTATTGGTGGTGATTTTAACTGGAAAGCTACAAATGTTACTGCTTCTGCTGTAAACACAACTCCTAGCGGAATAGAAGAATTTGTTTACAAACTTGATGTTGTTGGACAAGGTATATTAGAGAAAAATGAACTACCTAACACACCAACTTATAAAACAGATCACATTATAAGATATTGGGATAAAGAAAACCCAGGCTCAGTTCAAGAGTTTCCTTTAAAACCTACAAAAGATGTTTCAAGAGGAGGTTCAATTGAATACAGTCAATTACAATATCCTGATAATTGGTTACAACCTGAAATAACAGTTCCAAGATATACAACAGGGCTTGTTAATATACTTAGAAAAAGGTGAGATTACCCCTAGATGTTAAAGTTGGCGATAACGTGATACCAGAGGTTATGGCTAAGGGGGTTAAAACTAAATATTTAACATTGGTAGCATATTTGAAATAAATATGTCTTTTTTATTTTTTAAAGTTTACTTTAATATTACTTTCAAAAACAACAATCGACTGTACATACTTATTCAATACTTCTTTTGTTAGTACATATTCTTTATTCAAATAGCTCTCATCTTTATCTTTCATACTTTTTATAAGCTCATCTTCTTTTATATTAAGTTTTTGTTTTTCTTCTATATACATTTCTTTATATATTTCTTCTTTTAGATAACTTGTGTAAAGTTTTTCCTTTTGTAATTTTATAATTTTTAATTGTTCATCAATATTATTTTTATTAGTATAATTTTTATGTTCTTTAATTTCAAAATTTTTCTTTAGTTCATTTAAAACAACTTTTTTAAAATATTCTTCTTCAACCATAAAATGTTTACAACCATATTCGTTAGTATACCTAATTGTATTGCAAGTATATTTAATACTGGAATTATTTATTTTTTGTAAATCATAACCACAATAGCCACATTTTAAAATACCTTTAAATAAATTTTCTTTACTTGTTCTTGTTTTATTATTTTTAAACACTTTTTGTGCATTATAAAACAACTCTTCAGAAACAATAGCAGGGTGGTGATTTTCAAAAACAACCCAATTAGATTTATCAATGTTTTTATAGTTTTTGCTTCCAACTTCTTTAATTTCAGTTTTACCGTATGTTCTTTTGCCTGTGTAAACATCATTTTTTAATATATTTCTAACGGTTAGGCTTTTCCAAAACATTTTTCCCTTACATTTTCCAAGCCTATTAACTTTTCCAAGTCTCATTTTATATTCTAAAGGGGTAAGCACATTTTTATCATTTAATATTTTTGCTATTTGTGTTAGATTTTTACCTTCACAAGCCATTTCAAAAATACTCTGTACAATCTCATAGGTATTTATATCTATATCAAATTTATATTTATCTGTTTCTGAAATAACATATCCATAAGGAGCAGAAGAAGTAGGAATTTTACCAGTTTTAGCTTTGTTCATTTGTGCAGTTTTTACTTTTTTAGAAATATCTTTACTATAGTAACTATATATTATATTTTTAAAATTAAGATTAAAATAACTGTTAAAATCATCATTAGCACTATCAAAATTGTCATTAACGGCAATAAATCGAACATTTAAAAGGGGGAAGATATTCTCTATATATTCTGTTGTTTCTATGTAATTACGCCCAAACCTAGATAAATCTTTTATAATAATGCAATTTATTTTACCTTTTTTAACATCAGCTAAAAGGTTAGTTATTCCTTTTCTTTTTAAATTTGTTCCAGATTTACCGTCATCAATATATTCAAAAATATTTTCATATGTAAAATCATTTGATTTTATAAAGTTATGTAAATACTGTCGTTGATTTGATATGCTATCACTTTCTGTTAAATTTTCATCTTCTCTAGAAATTCTTAAATAAATAGCTATGTTCATAATTCTCCTTTGAATGAAAAATTTATTTTAATTAAATTGTCTTTATATATGTATATGCTTTTTATTAGCATCTGTATTAATTGTTGGTTGAAAAATTCCTTATCTTCAAATTTTATAAATCTTTCTAGTTTGTCTATGCTATTTTTTTGTAAATCTTCATATTGTTGCTGTAAATTTTGCTTTTCTTTTAGTAATAAATCTTCTTTTTCTTTATATTTTTGCTTAAAATCTAAATATTCACTTTCTGTTAAAAGTTTTTTAAGATAATCATTATATAGTTTTTCATAAAGTAGGGGTATTTTATTAATTTCTTCATCTATACTTTTAATATTTTCTAAACAAGTTGATAAATTTTCATTATTTATATTAATTTTATTTTTATCAAGTAATACATTTATTTGAGTTTTTAGTGAGTTAAAAATAACATTATCTAGTTCATCTTTAGCAATCTTATCAAAACAACATAAATCTTTAGCCACTTTGTTTTTGCTACATTTATAATACTTATTTGTTAGATATAAACTAGAGCCACACTCACAACATTTTAATATATTTTTATATAAATTGTTAGATTTTTTTGTTAAATTACTTTCAGAGTTTACATATTTTTCTTTGTTTAATTTATTCATTTGTTCCACCTTTAAAAAAGTATTTTCATCTATAATAGGAGTATGTGTATTGTAAACTATTATTTGTTTATCTTTTGGTACACTTTTAATGTTTTTGTTGTTGTAAAGCTGTTTTATTTTTGTACCTTGAATTGTATGTCCTAGATAAGTTTTATTTTTTAATATTTTCTTGATTGTACTTTCTGTCCATAAACAATTTTTATATTTTTTATCAAATAAAATTTTAGTATCAAATTTATACTTATTAGGGCAAGGGATATTTAAGCTATTTAAGTGTTTAGCAATAGCTAGATAGCTTTTGCCATCTAGCCTTAAAGAAAAAATTTTTTTTACTATATCACTAGCATAGTCATCTATTTCTAGCTTATATTTATTATCTTTAGATTTTTTATATCCAAAACAAGCAACACTACCAATAAAATCTCCATTTAATTGTTTAGTTTTAAGGCTGGAGCAAATTTTTTTAGAAATATCTTTAGCGTACATATCATTTACAATATTTTTAATATGTAAATTTAAAATATGAGTACAATCAGGATTAATGCTATCATAATTATCATTTATTGCAATAAAACGAACATTTAGCCTAGGTAATATTTCTTCTAAATACTGTCCTGTTTCTATGTAATTTCGCCCAAACCTAGATAAATCTTTTACAATAACACAGTTTATTTTATTGCTTTTAATATCATTTATTAAATTTTTAAATTGTTCTCTGTTAAAGCTAGTGCCTGTTATACCGTTATCTATATATGTATTTACTAGTTTAAAATCAGTATTGTTTTTTATAAAGTTATTTAGTAATATTTGTTGATTTTCAATAGAATTGCTTTCATCATCTAAAACAGATATTCTTATGTAAAATGCAACTTTGTAAGAATTATCAGTTACTTTTTGTATATTAAACCTACTTTTTCTAGCCATTCATAGCACTCCTAAGTACTGGTTTTAGCTGAGTATTTTCTTCTACAAAATCTCTTATAAATTCTACATTTTTTTTAAATTCATTTTCAAAAAGATATTTTATAACTATGGTATCATTGTTGTAAATTTCAATTTTATTTAAAAGGGTAACAATTAAGGCTCTATCTAAATAAGGGATATTTTTAAGTTCTTTAAAAGCTTTTAACCATTTTTCTCTGTCTGTATTGCCAGCTTTTATATTTTTAATTTCAGTGTTTAAATCTAATACTATTTTGGATAACTTTTCTATTTCTGTATCATATTTTTGGCTGTAATCTAAATATTCTGTTTTAGATATTAAATTTTCGTTAAAATCTGTATATATTTTAAATTTATATTTTTTGTATTTTTCTATTTCTATTTCTTTTTCTAAAATCGCATTTTTTAAAGTGGATATTTTAGAATTGTTATCAGATATTTCATCAATTGTATTTAATATATTATCTACATTCACAAACAATGAAAAATACATTTGTAAATTTTTTAAAACAATGTTATCTAGTGTATCATATTTTATAATATGGCTATTACAACCGCTTTTATTTTTATAACCAGAGCATATAAGGTAATAGTTAGGTTTTTCTCTAGTGCCACAATTTTTCATAATCATATTTCGTCCACAATCACCGCAAACAGCTATTCCAGAAAATTTAAAAACAGTGTTTTGATAAGGTGAAATTCTTGTATCTTTTGAAAGTATGCTTTGAACATTTTTAAAAGTTTGCTTATTAATTATAGGTGGGTGATTGTTTTCTATAACATACCAATCTTTTTTATCTTTTTTTGAAACTAAATTTATTTTATGGTTTATTGTAGTTGTTTTACCTTGTGTTAATGTGCCTATGTATATATCGTTTTTTAAAATGCGATTTACGGTTAATGCTTGCCATTTTGCTTTATCATTTTTCTTAAACGAGGTTTCATAATTTAAACCTATGCTTTTTTTATGCTCCATAGGAGATAAAACACCTTTTGCATTTAATTTATCTGCAATAGCTTGAGAGCTATATCCCTTAATTTTTAAATTAAATATTTCTACAATAACATTTTTTACAGCCTCATCTACAATAAGCTTTGTTTTATCTTTTGGGTCTTTTAAATATCCATATGTAGCAAAAGAGCCTATAAAATCACCATTTTTCATTTTCATATTTTTTTGGCTTTTAACCTTTAAAGAAATATCTTTAACATATGCATGGTTTATTAAATTTTTAAAAGGTACAATAATGTTATCTTGTTCATTTTCGTTTATGCTGTCATAACTATCATTTATAGCTATAAAGCGTACATTTAGCATAGGAAATATTTTTTCAATATATTTAGCAGTGTCTATAAAGTTACGCCCAAACCTAGAAAAATCTTTTACAACTATGCAATTAATAGTACCTTTTTTTATTTCTTCTATCATTTCTTTAAAAGCAGGGCGGTTAAAGTTGCTACCTGAATAACCGTCATCTATTTTTGTCATTTTGATACTAATATCGTTTTTTTCTGATAGATAATTTTTTATAAGATTTATTTGATTTGTTATACTTTCGCTTTCTTTGTTTTTACAATCTTCTTTGGAAAGTCTAGCATAAATACAAGCATTATATTTGTTCATAAAACAACTCCTTTCTAAACTAACAAAATAATACTTATAGAATATAATATTTATATAAAAAAATCAATAGTTTTACAAATTTTTACATATATAATTTTATATAATAGTTATTTTATTAGATAAGCATATTGTTTCAGAACAATAAGTTAGAAAATTAGAATAAATATTATTTATCGTAATAGTGTCCCTTGCATTTTATAATTATAACTGTATCATCTTCAATATAATAAACAAGTCTATTTTTATCATCAATTCTTCTGCTCCATAAACTTTGATTATTATGCTTTAATGGTTCAGGTTTACCTAAGCCGTCATAATAATTTCTAGATATATCAGTTAATAGAGAGTTAATTTTCTTTAAACTTTTTTTATCTGTAGTTTGCCAATATAAATATTCTTCCCAAGCATTTTCTAAAAATTTTATTTTAGCCATTTTCCATTTCCTCTAATTCTTCAAGAGATTTTTCGATTGTGTTTATATTTCCCTTTTTATATTCATCAAGTAATGCAAACAAATCATTTTTTGAATACATATCGTTGTTATTTAGCTTTAATTCAAAAGGTATACCATTGCAATTAATAACCTTTTTAAGAAAAATATTTATAGCTGAAGATGTACTCAAGCCTAATTCTTTAAATATCTGTTCTGATTTTATTTTAATATCGTCATCTACTTTAACATTTATTGTTTTCATATAACATCATCCTTTCATATAGTTATATTATAATATATAGTATATTCAAAGTAAAGATGTTGTATGTAAAAATACTATAAAAAATATATAAAAATGACATACCTATATATCTTCTTTTTCAATTTTATATATTATTAAATTGATAGTTATAGGTAGTGTAGCAATGGACAAGGGGGTAGTTCAACTTAATCTAATAATTTAACTATAAATAAATATGTTGTTTTTGTTGTTCATATTCTATTTCATTTAAAAATACATCTTCAGTAATTTTAGTTTTATTATTAGTTTTATGATTATGTTCTTTTTGTAATTTGTCTATATTAATTACATACAAATTAGATGTTTGCCTGCCATTTATATCAGAGAAACGCTCTATTTTTTTAATATAATTTTGATTAGATAAACTTATTAATCCACGCTTAACAGTTGATATGGATATTTTAAGTTGGCTAGATATAGTCTTAATAGATGGAAAGCAAGTAAAATCTTTATCACATCTATCAACTAAATATAACAATATGCTTAAATCTCTACTTTTAATATTTAAAGTGTATAACATTTCTTTTATTTTAAATTTATTCATAAAAACACCCCTTTAAAGTTTATTAGAAATATTTTTTAATTGTTCAATATCTCTTAAAAAATCATTTATTTGATAGTCTTGTTTTTGCATATAATCTATGCCATTATACATAGATTTTTTTAATATGTTATCAAATTTTTCGTGGCTATCTTCTGCAACAATTTCTAAAAACATACTGATTAATAAAAACAGTTGCCCACAATTTATCTTGCCTATCTTAGATATCATTTTTTCAAGTCTATTAGCTTGGCTATCTAAAACTTGTTTAATATCTTCAAGTCTATAAATAGAATTAAACTCACTTCTTATTATATCTGCTATCATATCAATATCTTGTCTATAACCTTTTATTTTTAATCCTTCATCTATAAACCTTCTTATTTGTTCAGAAGTATTTATATTATTTTGATAAGCTAATTTTTCTATTTGTTCTAACATATTATTATGTAAAGTAATAGAACGTTTAGTAGTATTTTTCTTCATAAAATCACTCCTTTGTACAAAAATAGGGGGTTATTTTAGGGTTAATTCAGGGTTCTAATTTGAATTAAAAATTTTTCATAGAACCCTGTTAAAACCTTTGGTTTTAAGCAGTTTTAAGGTGGTGTGGAACACCACTATTCCTGCCTAAGCAAAACTTAGGATAAAAAAATTGAAATAACAATGAAGGTTGTCCTAGCTTTAAATACATTGGTTAAAGGATAGTTTCTACAATATCTTTTATAACCATTTCTTCTGCTATTTCATATATATTTGCAAGGTGAGCTCCTCTCTTTAAAGTTTCATTTGATGGTGGCATAGGATTTTTTTCTAATAACTGTTTAACAATTTTTTCTTTATAATCTTGTGCCTTTTCTTCTACTTCAATCATTTTTTTTATTAAATTACCTGTCATAATAAGTGTTGTAATATGATGTTGTTTGTTATTTAACATATAATCTTTCCACATAACAGCATAGGGCATTTCATTTTCGTTAAAATTTTCTTCGTCTTCAAATTTAAAAATAGGGTATAAAATACCTGTTTCTTCATCTTCAAAATAATTTGTTTCTAAACCTGTGTCAGAAACTTCTGTTATAATTTTATTTTCTTTAATTGCTATTTTCATTTTTTCTTCTAAAATTTTATCCATATGTAAATCCTTTCTACTTGTTCCCAATTTGAAAACAAGTGATATTAAAAAATATCATTTTCAATTATATTTTTTATTGTTAGCTCATTAGCAATATATTTTAAAAAGTCTATACTTATAATAAACTTATATTTTTTTAGATTTTCTAAAATATAACTATTATAATCGTTAGCAATTTTATTGACATATTCAATTTTACTACTTAAATCTCCATTTAAGATTATATTTGTTATTTTTTCTTTGTTATTTTCCATTAGGTTATTTTTCCATAGAATACCAAAATATAAATCACTAACTTCCTCCTTTTTAGGTACTAGGGCTAAAAGCTCATCTAATGTAGTTATTGGTTTAAAATTTTTTATGGATATTTTTCCAAACATAAGAACCTCCTTTGTAAACATTGACTAAATTAAATATGTATGATACTATTAATGTAACAAAAAATAGCACAAAGATAATTTGATTTAATCTTTGCACTATTATAACACACGCTTGACCACCATAATAAACACCTTGAGGTTCATCAACTAAAACTAAAGCAATAACTTGAGGATTTTCTGCTGGTGAAAAGGCACAAAATGAGGCAATATATTTACCACTTTTTCGTGGAAGTTTTTCACTAGTTGCTGTTTTCCCACCAATTCTAAACCCTGGTATGTAAGTTTTATTACCTGTTCCTTCAGCTACTACGCTTTCAAGTATACTTTTCATTTGTTCAGAAGTTTCTTTAGATACAGTTCTTTCACCTTTTTTATATTTTAGTTCTTCTATAACATTACCATTTTCATCTACAATTTTTGTACCAAAATGTGGAGTAATAAGTTCACCACCATTTATAACAGAAGATATAGCTCTTAATAATTGTAGGGGAGTTATTTGGAAGGATTGACCAAAACTCATAGTAGCTAATTCTACTGGACCAACTTTTTCTTCTTTATGCATTATACCAACAGCTTCACCTGGCAAATCTACACCAGTTTTTTCATTAAATCCAAATATATCCATATATTCATAAAATTTTTGTGCTCCTAATTTTTCTCCAATTTCCATAAAAACAGGATTACAAGAATTTTGTACCCCTTGTGTGAAAGTTTGACTTCCGTGACTTCTAGGAGAACGCCAACATTTTATATATCTACCAGCCACAGTTTTACCACCACTACAATTAAAATGTGTATCAGGAGTTACAATACCTTCTTCAAGTCCCATAGCAGAGGTCATAACCTTAAAAGTAGAACCAGGTTCATATGTATCATTTATGCTAAAATTTCTCCACATTTGATTTAGGGCATCATTTTTTTCTTTTTCTGACATATTATCCCAATTAGATTTTAAATCTTCGTTATTTATAACAAATGGTTCATTTAAGTCAAAATCTGGTTTATTTGCCATAGCATAAATTTCTCCATTTTGAGGATTCATTAAAATAATAGAACCTCTTTTAGCTCCTTTAGCTTCAACAACTTTTTCTAAAGCTTGTTCTGCATATTTTTGCATATTTATATCTAATGAAGTCACTAATGTATATCCATTAGTAGGAGAAACTCTTTCTTGTTTACTATTATTAAATTCTACACCTCTAGCGTCTGTTTCAGTTAAAATTTTACCTTGTTTACCTTCTAAATATTCATCATATTTTGCCTCTAATCCAATTATACCTTGATTATCTTTTCCTACAAATCCTATAACTTGAGAGGCCATATTATTGTTAGGATATACTCGTTTTATATCTTCATCAATCATAACACCATCTAAATTTAAGTTTCTTATTTCATCAGCTATATTTTTATCCACTTTAGTTTTAATTCTTTCTAAAGCTACTTTTTTATTAACTTTTTTTAAAACATTATCATAATTTAGTTCTAATTTTTCAGCTAAAATTTTAGAAACTTTTTCTGGTTCTTTAACTTGTGAATTTATTACACTAATAGAATATACGCTTTCGTTAGTAGCTATAATATTATTATTTCTATCAACTATTTCTCCTCTTTTAGGAGATATAAGTCTATCTCGTGTTTGTTGTTCATAAGCCATTTTTTGATATTCATCTGCTTTTATTGACTGTATAAAAAACACTCTAAATATAAGAAAAGCAAAAGAAGTTTGAAATACTATTAAATAGAATAATATTTTTTTCTTACTAACTATTCCTATTTTATCCATAAATACCTCCTTTATAAATAGAATTTTTTATATTATATGAAAAAATATCTATGTATATTCTAAGCTTATAGACATAAAACTTATTAAAATATTATTAATTAATTTGATTTTTCGACATATTTTGAATAAAAATTATTTAAGTTTATAAATATTTTTTGTTATAAGTTATAAATAATAATTTCTAAAATATTATAAAATTATCAATTATTTATAAAAATATAAAAGCGATGTAAAAATATTGCTAATTAAAATAGCCTATGATATAATTTCAAAGGATAAAAATAGCAAGTATCATATGTTTAGTAATACGAAGGAGGGCTATATGAAAAATAAGTTATATTGGTTATTATTATTACCTGGTATAATGTTATTAGTAATTTTTCTTGTAATACCACTTTTTAATACTCTATTTCCAACTATATATGAAGAAAAATTTACGCTTTATAGATATATAGAGTTTTTTAAAGATGAATATTATCTTGGTATTTTGATAAGAACATTAAGAATTTCTATAATAAGCACCATTGTATGTATAATATTAGGTACACCTACTGCTTATTATATCTCTAGATGTAATAAAAAGTGGCGTAGTCTGCTTATTGCAATATCTATTTTTCCATTATTAACAAATTCTGTTGTAAGAAGTTTTGCTTGGATTAATATACTAGGCAAAAATGGGGTTATAAATACAATATTTTTAAAATTAGGATTGATTAATGAACCTCTTACACTATTGTATACAGAATTTTCTATAATTATAGGTACTATATATTTATTTTTACCTTTAATGATTATTACAGTAGTAGGGGTTATGGAAAATATTGATAATGATATGATGGAAGCTGCTGAAAGTCTTGGAGCTAATCGTATGAAAGCTTTTATAAAAGTTATTTTACCTATGAGTTTACCGGGAATTATAGTAGGAGGTGTTTTAGTATTTACAGGTGCTTTAACAGCATATACAACTCCACAACTATTAGGAGGTAACAAAAATTTAGTTTTGGCTACATTTATTTATCAAAAGGCTATGTCAGTTGGTGATTGGACAGGTGCAAGTGTTATAGCTACAATAATGATTATAATAACTGTTTTAGTTATTAAGTTATTAAATGGTATAGCAGCAAGACTAGACAAAAGAGGTGAAGATTATGCGTAAAAATAAATTACTTACTATTTTTTCAATTTGTGTTTTTTTATTCTTGTTTATACCTTTAATAATTATAGCTATAACAGCTTTTGGAGAAGAGAGTACAATAACATTTCCTATAAAAAATATATCTTTAAAATGGTTTGTTAATGTATTTAAGTCTGAATCATTTATGTCATCTTTTGTATTAAGTATAGAAATAGCTCTATTAGCAACTTTATTGGCATTATTAGTTGGTATTCCAGGAGCTTATGCTATGGCTAGATATTCTTTTAAAGGGAAGAAATTTTTTAAAGGATTTTTTTTATCTCCAACTATTATACCTGGTATTGTAGTAGGGTTCTCTCTATATCAATTTATGGTAATCAAGCTTAGAATACCAGTTTTTTATGGATTATTATTAGGACATTTTTTAGCTGTCTTACCTTATATTATTCGTGTGGTAGGTTCAAGTTTAGAACAATTTGATTTCTCTATTGAAGAAGCAGCTTGGAGCTTAGGGTGTAATAAGTTTAAAAGCTTTTTTAAAGTAGTAATACCTAATATAACCTCTGGAATATCTGCTGCATTTATGTTAGCGTTTATAAACTCTTTTAATAATATACCAATATCAATGTTTTTAAGTGGGCCGGGGGTTAGTACATTCCCAATGTCTTTAATGAATTATATTGAGTATTATTATGACCCAACTGTATCTGCAGTGTCTGTATTACTTATGTTAGCTACTATTATTATAATGTTTATCGTTGAAAAAACATTAGGTATAGCAGCTTTGTCAAAATAGGAGGAAAAAATTATGTCATTTATGAGTTTAGATAAAATAAATGTTAGCTATGATGGTAAAAAAAATATCTTAGAAGGACTTAGCCTTGATATAGAAAAAGGGGAATTAGTATCATTATTAGGTCCTAGTGGCTGTGGAAAAACTACAACACTTAGAGTTGTGGCGGGTTTTGTTGAAGCTAATAGTGGTAAATTTACTTTAGATGGAGAAGATTTGACTAAAACTCCTGTGCATAAAAGAAATTTTGGACTAGTTTTTCAAAGTTATGCGCTTTTTCCCCATCTTAGTGTTTATGATAATGTTGCTTTTGGTTTAAAATTAAGAAAAGTTAAAAAATCTGAAATAGACATAAAAGTTAAAGAAATATTAGAAATTTGTGGACTAACCGAATTTGCATCACGTTTTCCTAAACAAATGTCTGGTGGTCAAAGACAACGTGTTGCATTAGCAAGAGCATTAGTTATACAACCTAAATTATTATTATTAGACGAGCCTCTTAGTAATTTAGATGCTAAACTTCGTATAAATATGCGTGTAGAAATAAAACGTCTTCAAAAAAAATTAGGCATAACAACACTTTTTGTAACTCACGACCAAGAAGAATGTTTTTCTATATCAGATAAAGTAGCTGTTATGAATAATGGTATTATTGAACAATATGATACGCCTGAAAATATATATAAACGTCCTAAAACTGAGTTTGTGGCTCGATTTATAGGATTTGAAAACTTTATAAAATTAGAACGAATAGAAGGAAACCAATATAAAGCCGAAACAGGTGATATATTTAATGTAGAAAGTGATGAATATTTACAAACTTGCTTAGGTACTATTAAGCCAGATGATATATTAATATCAAATGATAATAATAAAAATTCAATTAAAGGTGTTATACAAGTTAGAACATTTTTAGGTAAATCTTATCAATATGAAGTTGATACACCTTTAGGTAAGCTTATAGTAAATGAACAAGCTGACAAAATATATGAAGCTGGAGATACTTTAACTTTAGTGTTACCTTCAAATAAAATAATATTAGTATAATAATTTATTAAGGAGAAAAGAAAATGAAAAAAACTTTAGCAATTTGTTTTGCAACAATAATGATGGTTACTGGTTTAACTGGCTGTGGAGCAAGTACTGAAGAAGGACAAAGTGCAGATGGGAAACGCCAATTAGTAATATCTACGTGGGGATTAAGCGAAGATATTTTAAAAGAAGATGTTTATGCTCCTTTTGAAGAACAATTTAATTGTGAAATTGTTTTAGAAATTGGAACAACACCTGAACGTTATACAAAATTAGCAACAGACCCAAGCTCTAGAGTTGATGTAATTGACTTATCTCAAGCAAAGGCTGCTGAAGGTTATGAGGCTGGACTTTTTGAACCAATTGATTATTCTAAAATACCAAATGCTAAAGACCTTATTCCATCAGCATTGGAATTAACTGAAAATGGTTATGGTCCTGCTTATACAATAAATAGTATTGGAATTATGTATGATAAGGAAGCTTTAGGATTTGAAATTACAGAATTTGCAGATTTATGGAAGCCAGAACTTGCTGGAAAAATTTCTATACCAGATATTACATCTACTTTTGGACCAGCTATGATGTATGTAGCAAGTGATTATAAAGGTGTAGATATAACAACAGATGAAGGTGCAAAAGCTTTTGAAGCATTAGAAGAATTAAAACCTAATATTGTAAAAACATATTCTAAATCATCTGACTTAGCAAATATGTTTGCATCTGGTGAGATACAAGTTGCAGTTGTTGGTGACTTTGCAATACCTACAATACAAGCCGCAGCACCTCAAGCAATATATGTAAGCCCTGCTTCTGGCACTTATGCAAACTTTAATACAATGGATATTAACAAAAACTCTAAAAATAAAGACTTAGCTTATGAATTTATTAATTGGAGACTTAGTAATGAGTTACAAACTAAAACTGCAGAATCTTTAAATGAAGCTCCTACTAATAGTACAGTACAATTAACTGATGAGGTTGCATTAAATAAAACTTATGGTGAGGTTGCTAACAATGCTAAGGCAATAGATTATAGCTTTGTTAATAAATTTTTATCAAAATGGATTGACCAATGGAATCGTATTTTAAATAGCTAATTTGTATTAAAAACTAAATATTAAAAGGAACTATAATATGGAATATGTAGATTTAATAATAAAAAATAGTAATGTATATAACACATTTTTACAACAATTTGAAATTAAAGATATAGCCATTTTAGACGGCAAATTTTATTATATATCAAATAATATTACTGAGTTAAAATCTAAAAAAGTTATTGATTATAAAGACAAGTATATTATCCCAGGATTTATTGATATTCATATGCATATTGAAAGTTCTATGACAGTTCCAAGTGAATTTTCTAAAATGGCATTACCTTGTGGGGTCACTACTGTTGTAGCTGACCCTCACGAGATAGCCAATGTTTTAGGAATAAATGGAATAAATTATTTTTTATCTAGTGAAACAACACTAGATATTTTTTATGGAATTCCTTCAAGTGTTCCATCTACTAATAATAATTTGGAAACAACTGGTGGAGCAATATTAGAAAAGGACGTTATAGAATTATTAAAAAATCCTAAAGTAATATGTTTAGGTGAAGTAATGAACTTTAAAGATTTAATATCTAAAGATGAAACTTTAATTAAAAATATTATAAAAATATGTAAAGAAAGTAAACCTTATTTACCAATAGAAGGACATTGTCCTAAAATAACTGGTTTAGACTTAGCCAAATTTATATATGCCGGAGTTGACGCTGACCATACACAACAAACACCAGAATCAATATATGAAAAAATAACAAATGGAATGTTTTTAGAAATACAAAGTAAGTCTATTAATAAAGAAACTATTAAAACATTAGTTGAGAATAATTTTTATGAATATTTTGCTTTTGTAACAGATGACGTTATGGCAGACCGTTTAAAAGAAGGACATCTTAACAAAGTTGTAAAAAAAGCAGTAGATTTAGGTATGCCCATAAATAAAGCAATATATTGTGCCACATATACACCAGCTAGAAGAATGAATTTATTTGACAGAGGGAGTGTAGCTGTTGGTAAAATAGCAGACTTTATTGTACTTGACAATTTGGAAAATTTAAGTATAAAAGAAGTATATAAAAATGGTAATTTATATAGTGGTGAAAATATTAAAAAAGAAAATTTTCCATCTTATGTTTATAATACTGTAAAATGTAAAAAAGCTGTTTTAGAAGACTTTGAAATAAATACTAAAAAAACTGGATATGTGACTTGTAACGTTATACAAATAAATAAAGAAGGTAATTTTACTAAAAAAATAGTTAAAAATTTACCTGTTAAAAATGGGAAAATCTTATGGGAAGAAAGTGGACTTTCATTACTTATTGTATATGAAAGATATAATAAAAATGGTAATAAAGCTTATGCTTTAGTAGATGGGGCTATAAATAAAAAGGGGGCTATTGCTACAACCTGGGCTCACGACCATCATAATCTTATGGTTATGGGTACAGATAAAAATGATATGCTAATTGCTCAACATAAAATAGTAGATATGCAAGGTGGTTATGTTGTTTGTAAAAATCAAGAAGTATTAGCAAAAGCAGTTTTAAACGTTGGTGGAATTGTAAATGATGGTGATATAAACCAGTTAGCTAGTGATATAAAAAATGTGAGAAAAGCTATGAATGACTTAGGATATGAACATATAAATGAAATTATGTCTTTTTCTACACTATCTTTACCTGTTTCTCCAGAGATTAAAATAACAGACTTTGGAATGATAGATACCAAAACACAGCAGTTTATTAATATAGAAGGTGAATAGATGAAAACTATTATAAAAAATGTAAAAATTATTACTATGGACAGTAATATGAATGAGATTGAAAATGGTTTTATTATTATAGATGGTGAAAAAATAAATTTTATAGGCAGTATGGACCAATATAAGCCTATACAAGATAGTGAAATAATAGATGGTAATGGTGGAATATTAATGCCGGGTATGATTAATACCCATACTCATCTTAGTATGATTCCATTTAGAAGTCTTGGCGATGATTGTAAAGACAGACTTAGAAGATATTTATTTCCTTTAGAAAATGAATGTATGAACAAACAATTAGCATATTATAGTGCTAAATATGCCATATGTGAAATGCTTTTAAGTGGTGTCACCACAATTATGGATATGTATTATTTTGAAGATGAGGTGGCTAAGGCTGTTGAAGAAATGGGAATAAGAGCTTTTTTAGGAGAAACTGTTATAAATTTTCCTACTTGTGATAGTAAAGAGGATTTTGGTGGATTAGAATATGGTGAAAAATTTATAAAAAAATGGAAAGACCACCCGTTAATAACACCTTTTATAGCACCTCACGCTCCTAATACTAATAATACAGATTCTTTAATAAAAGCAAATTTAATATCTAAAAAATATAATGTACCTATAAGTATACATTTATCTGAGATGGACTATGAACTTAAATATTTTAAAGAAGAGTATAATAAAACTCCTATTGAATATTTAGAAAGTATAGGCTTATTAAGTGATAGATTAGTTGCTGCACATTGTATTTTTTTAACTGATAACGATATAAATCTTTTAAAAAAATATAATGTTAAAGTATCACATTGTATTGGCTCTAATACAAAAGCTGCTAAAGGAGTGGCTCCTGTTTCTAAAATGTTAAAAAATAATATTTTGGTTGGACTTGGAACAGATGGAGCATCAAGTGGAAATACTTTAGATATAATCACTCAATTTAAACTATTTGCAAATTTTCATAAATTAGAAAATAAAGACCGTAGTATTTTTCCAGCTAAAGATATCATTAAACTAGGTACAATAATTGGAGCAAAAGTTTTAAACAAAGAAAAGGAGATAGGTTCGATAGAAATAGGCAAAAAGGCAGATTTAGTTATTATTGAAACTAAATCTGTAAATATGTTTCCTATTTTTGACCCTTATTCTGCTATTGTTTATAGTGCTAATTCTAGTAATGTTGATACTGTTTTTGTAAACGGAAAATGTGTTGTAAAAAATAAAAAACTATTAAATTTTGACTTAGAAACGATTAGAAATGACTTAAAAAATAATATGAAACAGTTTGAGGAAAAAGCTAAAGAACAATTAGAAAAAACTAATTTATAAAACAATATATTAAAATATTGTTAAAAATAAAATCATAGCTTAATTTAAAAAGGCTGTATTATTGTACAGCCTTTGTTATAATTAAGATATTACTTTTATTTATAATAAAAATAGCTATTTTTAATACTTTATATAAAAAATTGATTATATAGATAAATTATATTTGTTCATCCAGTAGTTTATTTGTATAAAATATGCCATAAGTTGTGGACCAGACATTAATTGACCAAACCAAGGTTTACCATAATCAGCAGGTGTTTTCATAAATTCTATTACTTTATCTTTATCTATTAAATTATTAATAGGTGAGTTATTATTATTTATTATAGAGGTTAGTTCGTTTATTAATAGTTTTTCATAGTTAGGATTATATGTTTTAGGATATGGACTTTTTTTACGATTTAAAAGCTTGTTAGGCAATAAATCTTTTGTAGCTTCTCTAAGAAGACTTTTTTCTATATTATTTTTATATTTCATATTCCAAGGAACATTCCAAAGATATTCTATTATTCTATGGTCGGCAAATGGTACTCTAGCCTCTAATCCATTATACATACTCATTCTATCCATTCTCTCTAATAGTGTAGCCATAAACCATTTTATGTTTAAATATGCTATTTCACGTCTTTTACATTCTTCTTTTGTTTCTCCATCTAAATAAGGTGTATTTTTTATAGATTCTTCATAATTTTTTAAAGAATATTCAGATAAATTTAATTTAGTTTTTAAGTCATTAGTTAAAAATAGTTCTCTAGTGTCTATGTTTTTAGACCAAGGAAATGTTGTAGAGTTTAATAAGTCTTCTCTATAAAACCAAGGATAACCGCCAAATATTTCATCAGCACATTCACCTGTTAAAGCAACTTTATTATGCTTTGACACTAATGAGCAAAAATATAACATAGAAGCATCTACGTCAGCCATACCCGGTAAGTCTTTAGAGTCTACTGCTTTATATAATAAGTCTATAAGTTCTTCTTCATTACATTCTAAATAATTATGATTTAAGTCATAATGCTCTAACATAATATCTACATAAGGTTTATCTCTTTCTGGTTGAAAACTATTTGACTTAAAATATATGTCATTTTCTTTAAAGTCAAATGAAAAAGTATTTAATTTTTTACCTAGTTTGTTTAAATAATTTGAAGACACAGCAGTAACTATACTAGAATCTATCCCACCAGATAAAAATGTACATATTTCCACGTCAGATACTAATTGCTTTTCAATAGAATCCCTTACTAAATATGACACCTTTTCTACTGTTTCGTCATAGTTATCTTTATGATAATCACTTTTTAGCTCCCAATATTGTATTTCTTTAAACCCATAACTATTAAAAATAGCAAAATGTCCTGGTTTTATTTCATATAAATTTTTAAAGACCCCCTTACCAGCTATTCTTGCAGGACCTATACCTAATATTTGTTTTAAGCTATCTATATCTATTTCTGGCTTTATATTAGGATACTTAAATATTGCTTTTGGTTCTGAGCCAAATATTAATGTATTATTATTTATTGTATAAAATAAAGGTTTAATACCAACTCTATCTCTAAATAAATATAGTGTTTTATTTTGAGTATCATATATAGAAAATGCAAAAATACCATTTAAATAGTCTACACATTTTTCTTTATATTCTATAAACATATATAAAATAACTTCTGTATCTGTGGTAGTAGAAAATTTATAACCTTTATTTATTAAATCTTTTTTTAAATCATCTGTATTATATATTTCTCCATTATATACTATAATGTATTTATTGTTGTTTATAGTTTTAATCATTGGTTGAGTGCCATTTTCTGTTAAATCTCTAATAGATAGTCTTGCATGTGACGCTCCAAAGTTTTCATCTAAATAAACACCATGTGCATCATTGCCTCTTCTTCTTAGGGCTTTTCTCATATTATCTAAAGTTTCTTTAAAAAATATTTCATTATTTAAAAAGTTTTCATTAAAATTAACAAATCCTGCTATTCCACACATAGTAAATCTCCTTAAATATTTATATATTATATTATTCAAAATAAATAAGTATTATTATTAATATTTTTTATTATGTTTAACTATAAAAATATTATTGATATTATTATACCATATTAAGTTATTATTTATATAATTTGTGATAAAATTATACAAATAATAATAAACAAAATATTAAAATAATATAAAAAGTTAAAATTAATGTAGAAAATATTAAAAATTATTGTTATAATAACATCTTGACTAAAACTAGAACTTGTGTATAATTAATATTACAATAACTATATATGGTAAAACATTTATTATATATAAATATTTTAGGAGGGGTCAAATTGGTAAAAGTTATAAAAAAGGATGGTACGTTAGAAGAGTTTGATAATAATAAAATCATAAGTGCTATAACTAAATCAGCAAATAGAGTAATGTATCGTTTTGAAAAAAGTGATTATGAAAATATATGCAGCATAATAAAAAGTGAAATAGATAAAAAAGGATTTAAAGAAATACCTATTCAAGTAATGCATAATCTTGTAGAAAGTGCATTAGAAACTATAAATCCTAAGGTTGCAAAAAGCTATAAAGATTATAGAAACTATAAACAGGATTTTGTACATATGCTAGACGATGTTTACCAAAAGGCTCAATCTATAATGTATATAGGTGATAAGGAAAATAGTAATACGGATAGTGCACTAGTAGCCACTAAAAGAAGTCTTATTTATAATCAGTTAAATAAAGAACTTTATAAAAAATTTTTCCTTACCACTGAAGAAAAACAAGCTTGTAACGATGGATATATATATATTCACGATATGACAGCAAGAAGAGACACTATAAATTGTTGTCTATTTGATATGCAAAAAGTGTTAGAAGGTGGATTTGAAATGGGCAACCTTTGGTATAACGAACCAAAAACTTTATCTGTTGCCTTTGATGTAATAGGAGATATTATTTTATCTACTGCATCTCAACAATATGGTGGATTTACTGTCCCTGAAATAGATAAAATATTAGAAAAATATGCCAATAAAAGCTATATTAAATATGTTAATGAAATAAAAGAGTATGTATCATTTATAAAAGGTGAAAATTTATCTAATGAAGATATGAATTTTATAGAGCAAAAGGCATTAAAAAAATTAGAACGTGATTTTGAACAAGGTTTTCAAGGATTGGAGTATAAACTAAACTCTGTCGGTTCTTCTAGAGGAGATTATCCTTTTGTTACCTTTACAATAGGACTTGGTAAAACAAAATTTGCAAAAATGGCAAGTAAATGTATACTTAGAGTACATAAAGGTGGACAAGGGAAAGAGGGGAATAAAAAACCTGTTCTTTTCCCTAAAATTGTATTTTTATATGATGAAAACTTACACGGAGATGGCAAAGAATTAGAAGATATTTTTGAGGAAGCAATAGATTGTTCTAAAAAAACTATGTATCCTGATTATTTAAGTTTAACTGGAGATAGTTATGTAGCTAATGCCTATAAAAAATATA
Source organism: uncultured Clostridia bacterium (assembly GCA_944383305.1). GTDB lineage: Bacteria > Bacillota > Clostridia > Lachnospirales > CAG-274 > Tyzzerella. The sequence continues at coordinate 39,747 of CALWOZ010000015.1, forward strand.
ACACAGTAATATCTCCTATGGGGTGTAGAGCATTTTTAAGCTTATGGTTTGAAAAAGGTGGAATGAATCCATTAGATGAAAATGATAAAGCAGTATCCGTTGGAAGATTTAACATAGGAGCAGTTTCTTTACATTTACCTATGATATATGCAAAAGCAAAAGCTGAAAGTAAACCTTTTTATGAAGTTTTAGATTATTATTTAGAAATGATTAGAAAAATTCATTTAAAAACTTTAGATTATTTAGGTGAGATGAAGGCTTCTACTAATCCTATTGCATATTGTGAAGGAGGATTTTATGGTGGAAACTTAAAGCCATCTGACAAGATAAAACCTCTTTTAAAATCTGCAACAGCCAGCTTTGGTATAACTGCTTTAAACGAATTACAACAACTTCATAATAAAAAATCACTTTTTGAAGATGGAGAGTTTGTCATAGAAGTTATGGAGTATATTAATAAAAAAATAGATGAATTTAAAAAAGAGGATAATGTTTTATATGCAATATATGGAACACCTGCTGAAAGTTTATGTGGTTTACAAGTTAAACAATTTAGAAAAAAATTTGGCATTATAGAAAATGTGTCAGATAGAGAATATGTAAGTAATTCTTTTCACGCTCACGTTAGTGAAAATATTACACCAATACAAAAGCAAGATACAGAAAAGCGTTTTTGGAATTTATTAAATGGTGGTAAAATACAATATGTTAAATATCCAATAGAATATAATAAAGAAGCTATTAAAACATTAGTAAAAAGAGCTATGGACCTAGGTTTTTATGAAGGTGTAAATCTTAGTTTATCATATTGTGACAAATGTGGTCATAGTCAACTTAATATGGACATTTGTCCAAAATGTGGTAGTGATAATTTAACTAAAATAGACCGTATGAACGGATATTTAAGCTACTCTAGAGTAAATGGAGACACTAGATTAAATGAAGCTAAAATGTGTGAAATAAAAGACAGAGTAAGTATGTAAGAGGTAAAAAATGAGATATCATAATATTACACATGATGATATGTTAAATGGTGATGGACTTAGAGTTGTTTTATGGGTATCTGGTTGTGAACACAAATGTTATAACTGTCATAATAAAATAACGTGGGATATAAATAATGGCTTAATATTTGATGATAATGCAAAAGAAGAAATATTTAGCCAATTAGAAAAAGATTATATAAAAGGAATAACATTTAGTGGTGGAGACCCATTGCATAAACAAAATAGAACGGAAGTATTTAACCTTGTTAAAGAAATTAAAACTAAGTTTCCTAAAAAGGACATTTGGCTATATACAGGATATACTTGGGAAGAAATAAATGATTTAGACATTATTGACTATATAGATGTATTAGTCGATGGAAAATATATAGAAGAACTATCAAATCCAGAATTAGAATGGAGAGGTTCTTCTAATCAAAGAGTTATAGATGTTAAGAAAACTTTGATAGAAGATAAAGTAATAAGTTATTGTTAGGAGATAAAAATGGATAAAATTTATTTTGCAAAAATTAAAGAAGATGCTATAATACCAACAAGAGAAGAACATAATGCTGGACTTGATATATATCCTTGTTTTGATGAAGAATATATGATAATAGAACCAGGGGAGACAAAGCTTGTCCCTACTGGTATAGCTAGTGCAATTCCTATTGATTATTACATACAAATACACGAAAGAGGCTCTAGCGGGAGCAAGGGTATAAAATATAGTGCTGGTGTTATAGACTCTAGTTATAGAGGTGAATGGTTTTTAGCCACAACAAATGTAAACAAAAAACCAGTATTAATAACTAAAAAAGATATTGATAGTTTAGATGATACTATTAAACAAATTATTAAAAATGCTTATATTATATATCCATATAAAAAAGCTCTTTTTCAAGGTGTTGTACATTCTGTGCATAATAAATTAGAACGATGTGAAATATCTTATGATGATATTTTAAAAATACCATCTAAAAGAGGAGACGGAAAACTTGGGAGTAGTGGTAAATAATCAAATAAATAGTATTTGATATGTATGTACTTTTAGTATTTAATTAAAAAATTTTTAAAATTTTACAAATAAATATTAAAATATCCTTGACAAATTGCTTTTTAACAGTTATAAATAGATAAGGGTACATTTTATGTATTAACTATATTTATTACAATCATTGAGGAGGATTGTCACTATGAACAAATCAGAATTAGTTACAGCTATCGCTGAAAAGTCAGAATTAACAAAAAAAGATGCTGAAAAAGCTTTAAAAGCTTTTGAAGAAGTAGTTACAGAAGAACTTTCAAAAAAAGGTGAAATTAGATTAGTTGGATTTGGCACTTTCGACGTTATAGAAAGAGCAGAACATATGGGTAGAAATCCTCAAACTAAAGAACCAATGAAAATTCCTGCTTCTACTGCTCCTAGATTTAAAGCTGGAAAAGCATTAAAAGATGCTGTTAATAAAAAATAGTGAAAAAATAGTGTTATTTAATTTTAATCTCTCTTTTTAAAGAGAGATTTTATTATTATAATTATTATATAATAAAAATACATTATAAATAATAGAAAGGTAAGTTTATGCGATTAGATAAATATTTAAAAGTTGCTAGAATAATAAAAAGAAGGACTATCGCTAATGAAGCTTGTGACGCTGGTAGAGTATTAGTTAATGACAAAATGGCTAAAGCTTCTTTAGATGTTAAAATAGGAGATATTATACAAATAAACTTAGGCAATAAACCAATTAAAATTAAAGTTTTAGCTGTTAAAGAGGTAATTAAAAAAGAGGAAGCCACGTCTTTATATGAAAACTTATAAAATAAATTTAGTTATCACCAAAAAATTGACTTATTTGTAAATTTTATGTATAATATAATAAAATATTTATAAAAGTTGGTGATAAAATAAAAATTTAGATATACGTATAGGTGAAATTGTATTAAAAATATTTTAAATAAAGATATAAATAATTAAAATATGTTTTACTATAAACTTAAAAGTTTAAAAATACAAAATAAATATTAAAAAGTAAGTTCCCTTTTAATATTATATCTATTAACTATATAATTATGTAGATTATTATTTAATAGTAGTTATATAAAAATGTACAACCAATTACTTTAATATATTTTAGTAATAGCTAATTTTAGTTTAATAAATGTATATCTACTTTTATACTCTTTATCAAAATATACCAAGTAATAAAGTTAAGTAAAATATATAATTTTACGCAGTTATAAATATAATTATAAATAATATAAAAATATTATACTATAAAATAAATATTTATAAAAACTTATATATAATGTATATTCATCTATGTAGATAAACTATTTAAGGGGTATTTGAATTAAAACATAATAATTAAACAAAGTATAGTTGAAGCAACAAAAAATACCATAATAAAGGATAAATTATTAACCAGCCTTAACAATTAACAACTTTAAGGAGAGATTAGATGGAGAAAAATAAAGATAATAAACATTTTAGTTGGATTAATTTTATAGATATACTAGACAGTAGTAAAATTGGATTATGGAGTATTGAAATAGATAATAATACTGGAATAAATAGAATGTATTGTAGTGATACAATGATAAGTTTACTTGATGCTGAAGATTATTTTTCTCCTGAAAAATATTTTGAATTTTGGTATTCAAGAATACATAAGGGATATTATTCATATGTAGAAAAGGCTATTGAAAAGCTTTGTACTACTAATCAAGCAGTAGAAATTCAATATCCTTGGAGACACCCTAAATTAGGAGATATAATAGTAAGATGTTCTGGAAAACTTATTAGTGCTGATAATGGTGTTATTACTATAAAAGGATACCATCAAAATATTAATGATTTACATCAAATGAAAGTTGTCCTTTCTAAAACAGAAAATGAAATATTTGAATGGTATCAAGATAGTAAAACTGCATATGTACATACACATTATAGTCAACTATACAAAGATGAAGCTAACGTAGAAAACTTCCCTGAAGTTTGGATAGAAAATGGCAATGTTCAAGAGTTTTTTAAAGATGTATATTTAGATACTTTTAATAGAATAAATAACGGAAGTAAAAAAGCTGTATGTGAGCTTAAAATGAAAAATAAAAGTGGAGAATATACTTGGTTTAGAATGACTCTTTCTAAAGAAGAAGTTCATTCAGATTTATCAAATGTTGTTATTGGTACTCTTGAAAATATAAATACATTAAAAGAAATGGAAATAGCCTATGTTATAGAAACTAGATTTCATAAAGCTATTTTAAAAGAAATGATGGCTTATGGAAAAGCTAACATTACAAATAATAAGTTTTTATCTACTGGTGGTTTATGGAGTGTTTATAACAATATTTTAGATGAACTTACAATATCTGAAATAATGGAAAGAAATGTTTTTAAAGTTATACACCCGGATGATAGAAAAAAATATTTAGAAGTATTAAACTATAAAAATTTATTAGAAAGTTATAAAAAGGGGATTAATATTGTTAAATTTGAATTTAGAAGAATTATTTCTAAAGATACAATAAAATGGATGGAACTTACAATAAGTCTTTTTCAAGAACCATATAAAAAAGATATACTTGCATTTTTATATTTTAGAGATATAGATAATAAAAAAAGAGAAGAGCTTATATTAAAACACAAATCAAACACAGATGATTTAACCGAATTATTTAATAAAACATATTTTAGTGATGAGGTAAGTAAAATAATTGAAAATTCAAATAATCAACAAGATTTTTGTATGCTTTTATTAAATATTGATGATTTTAAAAACATAAATAATCATCACTCTAATATATTAGGTGATGAAGCATTAAAATATATAGGTAATTTACTAAAATATATTTTTGAAGAAAATTCAATTATATCTAGATTTTCTGGAGATGAGTTTGCTGTATTTATCCAAAATGTTAATAAAGAGGATATTGAAAATAAAATCTCTGAATTTTATTTAAGGCTTAATGAATTTCCAAAAACTAAAATCTCTTGTAGCATTGGTTGTTGTATATCTAATAGTAAAAATTATATTGACTTATACAGTGCTTGTGACAAGGCATTATATACAATAAAAAAAGAACATAAAAAAAATTCTATTTGTTGGGCAGATTGTTTAGATAAAATTGAAGATAATCTAATTATTGACACTCCATTAAAAATAAATAATGTAAAAAATAAAACTACTATAAATAATTATACAAATATAGATGATCTTATGTCAAATGAAGGTGATATAGCATATGTTATAGATACTTTTGACTATAAAATTATTGATGGTAATGAATCATTTTTTAAAACATTAAATAAAACTAAAGAAGAATGTATTGGTGTAGAATGCTATAAATTATTACATAACAGAAACAAACCTTGTAACTTATGTAAAAGCATTTTTTGGAATTATAATGACTTTTTTGTCTGGAACCAATATAACAAAGTGTTAAAACAAGATTTTTTATTAAAAAATAAATTAGTTACTTTTAATAATAAAAAATGTATGTTTACATTAGCTACACGTATTTCATTTATTGAAGATACCAACATTAATGAAGATGTAAATAGAGCTATGTTATCTACTATATTACAATTATCTAAAAAATATAGTCATGATGAAAATATTAATTTTATATTAGAAATGATGTGTTCATTTTATAAGTCAGAATTTGGATTTATTTTTGAATTATCTAAAGATAGTTCTATTATAACATATCCTTTCTTAAATAACATACAAAGTTCAGAGTTAAAAGATAGGTTAGAAGATATTATATTAAATGAATTAGTACCTTCACCTATTAATAATATCCAATACTTAAATGGAGAACAAGATGCTATATCTATATCTTATAATTTATATACTCTTATGATAAAGTATCGTTTATCCAATATGATTATAGTACCAGTGCTTAATAATACTGAACATATGGCATACTCTATATTTATAAATAATCATATAATGGATGATAATGAACACTATGATAGTTTAGATCAATATTCTTCAAATATGGCTTACTTTGTAAGAGAAGAAATAATTAAAAAGAATTTAAAATCTGAATTAAATTTAGAAAAGAATTATGATACATTAACTGGTGTATTAAATAGAAATGCTTATAGAAAATATGAAAAAGCTTATGATTCAGATAGTATACATAATATTGGTGTATTATGCTTAGCATTAAATGAATTAAATAATATTAATCATACAGCTGGTATATTAGCAGGAGACCAAATATTATTAAATTTAGCAGATATATTAAAAACTCAATTTTATCATAAACCTATATTTAGATTAAATGGTAACGAATTTTTAGTAATAATGAAAAATATAAACTATGAACTATTTTTACAAGAAATAGACATATTAATTAAATCATTAGAAAAGATAGGGCTATCTATGACTTATGGTAAGGCTTGGAGTAGTGATGAAAAAGAATTAAATCATCTTGTTAATTCTGCTATATATTTAAGAAAAATGGAAAATCAAAAAAATAAACAGTTGATTAGCTCTAATAATATGTACAAAAGAAACACTTTAATGTCTGAATTAATGCTTGCCATAGAATCTAAAGAATATGAAATATTTTTACAACCTAAAATATCTCTTGAAAGTAATAAGTTATCTGGTGCTGAAGCTCTTATAAGAAAGAGAAATCCAGAAGGTGGATATATACCTCCAGATAAATTTATACCTATATTAGAGCATCATTATTTAATACAATATATAGACTTGTTTGTTTTTGAAGAAGTATTTAAACTATTAGAATCTTGGCAAAAACAAGGCAAAGAACTTATACCTATATCTTTAAATTTCTCTAGAAGAACATTATTAGAAGATGACATTATACGAATGGTTTTAGACATAAAAAATAAATACAATATAGACCCTAAATATGTTGAAATAGAAGTTACAGAAAGTATAGGAGATTTAGAAAAACAAGCTATATGTACTGTATTAAAAGGAATAGAAAGTATGGGAATAAGTATTCTCTTAGATGATTTTGGTGTTAAATATAGTAATTTAACAATTTTATCTGATATTAGTTTTGATGGATTAAAATTAGATAAAAGTATGGTTAAAAATTTAGGAGAAAATACTACAAATGAAGTTATAATGAAAAATATAATTTGTATGTGTAAAGACTTAAACATAAAAACTATTGCTGAAGGTGTTGAAACTAATGAGCAAGAAAGTATTTTACGCTCTATGAATTGTGATATGGTTCAAGGATATTTATATTCTAAACCATTACCAGTTAGTGAATTTTTAGAAAAATATTATATAGAAAAATAAAATTTAAGGTATGATTTTAATCATACCTTTTTGTTAACACAATATAAAATAAATGTATATTTTTAATTTATATAACTTTATTATTATCTATTTTAAAACATATAAAAACATAAATAATATATGACAAAAACTACCGCCTATTACAAATAAATGAAATATTTCGTGAAATCCGAAAAATTTATAAGAAATATTAGGATATTTTGTTGCATATATAATAGCCCCTATAGTATATACAATACCACCTAATAATAAAAGTAATATTCCACCTATTTCAACAGCATTTATTAATGGGAAAAATGCAAATACAGATAACCAACCCATAATGACATAAATAGAAGTTGAAAACCATCTAGGAGCATTTATCCAAAAAATTTTTAAAATCATACCTAACACAGCTATTATCCAAACAATAGTCAAAATAATATATCCAATAGAATTATTAAGCTTTATTAAACAAACAGGTGTATACGTACCTGCAATTAAAACAAATATCATCATATGATCAATTTTTTTTAATAGTCTTATAATATTTTCTTTAACTTGTAACATATGATATATTGTACTTGCTAAATATAAAAAAATTATAGATAAACTAAATATAGAAAATGCAATTAAATAGTATATTCCACCTTTTTGATATCCACTATACGTTAAAAAAATTGTAATAGGTAAAATAAATATTAAAGCTATAAGATGAGTTAAGCTACTCATTGGTTCACGCCACATTTTAAATATATTCATAATCAGACCTCCTAATGTAGTTTTTAAAACTATGTATTGTTTTGTAATTATAATATCATACTTTTTTATATATTACAATATTATTTTTATATATTTTTATCTTAATACTGTACAAATATTGACAAAGATATTTTTTTTATGATAATATCATAAAATATAGCTTTAATTAATTTTTATATATAAAATTGAAAGGATTAAATATGACAAGCAGAAAAATCACACTCATAGAAGAACACATATGTATTAGCTTAATATTAACATTTATAGGTGGGTTTTTAGATGCCTATACATATATATTATACGACCAAATATTTGCTAATACTCAAACAGGTAATATAATATTTTTTACAATATTTTTAGTTGAGGGTAACATTTATAATGCATTTTTAAGAATTTTTCCTATAATATCTTTTTGTATAGCAATATTTATTACACAACTATTAATACATAAATTTAATGAAAATAAAAAATGGATAAAAATTATTCTATTATTAAATACAATTTTAACTATCACAATTGGAACTAGTATATTAAAAAATTTTTCTTTAATTATTGTGTGTTTAGTATCTTTTATATGTGCCACAATGATATCTACTTTTAAAAAGGCAGATGGGAATGTCTTTGCACCTACTATGTGTACAGGCAATTTACGTTCTTTAATGGAGTTTTTTTCTAAGTGGATTATACATAAAGAAAGAGAATCAAAAAAAATAGTCATTAAATATATATCAATAATATTTACTTTTTGTTTAGGTATAGCTATTGGTATAATATTAGTAAATATCTTACAAAATTATTCTATATGTTTATGTTCTATACTATTTTTTATAGTGTTTTTAATTATAAAGTACAAAATATAAATTTAATATTGTATTTTTAGTATATAATTTAATAAAAATAAAGTTATAATTTATTTTTCTTTTAAATTATATACTATTGTGGTATAATTAAAATAAAATGTTTATTTAGGGGTGTGTATGTCAGGATTATTTATTACTATGGAAGGAACAGATGGAGCTGGTAAAAGTACACAATTAAATCTTTTAAATGACTATCTTAAAAATAAAGGATTTAATGTTGTTTTTGTCAGAGAACCAGGAGGTACAAAAATTAGTGAAAAAATTAGAGATATAATTTTAGATATAGATAACCAAGAAATGCATTATATGACAGAAACTTTATTATATGCATCTTCTAGAGCTCAACTTGTAAATCAAGTTATATTACCTGAGTTAAAAAAGGGGTCTGTTATACTATGTGATAGATTTGTAGATTCTAGTATAGTATATCAAGGTATAGCTAGAAATATTGGTATAGATATTGTTAAAAAAATTAATAATATAGCAACTGGTGGATTAATACCAGATATTACTTTTTTTTTAGATTTATCACCTGAAAAGGCTATTGAAAGGAAAAAAGAACAAAAAGAATTAGATAGACTTGAAAGTGAAAAAATGTATTTTTATAAAAGTGTATATAATGGTTATCAAAAATTAATAGAACAAGATAGTGAACGTATAAAAGTCATTGATGCTACTCAATCTATCCAAAAAATTCACCAAAATATAATAGATAATTTAGAAAAGATGTTTTTTTAACGGGAGGAAGCTAAAATGAAATTAGTTATGGCAATAGTTAAAGATGATGATTCATTTAATATAATGAACTCTTTAAATGTTGAAGGATTTAGTGTTACTAAACTAGCTAGTACAGGAGGTTTTTTAAAGGTTGGAAATACTACATTAATATGTGGTGTAGAAGATGATAAAGTAGACTTTGTAATAGATATTATAAAAAAAGAAGGACATTCTAAAAAACAATTTACTAATGGAATTAATACTACAGCTAATACTTATTCACAACCACCTATAGAAGTAACCATTGGTGGAGCAACTATATTTGTTTTAGATGTAGATAAATTTGTAAAAATTTAAAAGGAGAGATATTATGGACTTAAGGGTAAGTGATATAAAATTAGATAGTTTGCCTACAATGGAGTCTAAAAAAGAAACTCAAGTAAGTGAAGATTTTAAGTTTACATTAAATAGACTAGAAAATAACAATCTTTTAGAAAAGTTAAATGGACTTATAGATGAAATAACCACTCAAGGTAAAAAAATAGCTGACCATATGGATATAAAAGATATGAAAAAATATAGAAGTCTTATAACTGAGTTTATGAATGAGATAGTTACTAATAGTCATCAATTTTCTAGAGAAAATTTTTTAGACAGAAGAGGTAGACATAGAGTATATGGTATAGTTAAATTAGTTAATAAAGATTTAGACGAATTAGCACAAGAACTTATAAAAACAGAAAAAAACCATATAGCTATACTAGACAAAACTGGAGAAATAAGAGGTCTTTTATTAGATCTTATAATATAAATATGTATAGATTTGAAAATATAGTTGGAAATGATAAAATAATTAAAAGTTTAAAAAATTCTAGTATAAATGACACTGTATCTCACGCATACATTTTAGATGGAAAAGAAAAAACAGGTAAACAACTTATATCTAAAACTTTTGCAAAGCTTTTACTTTGTGAAAATAATAAAAATGAGCCTTGTTTAAAATGTTCATCGTGTATTAGCTTTGAAAGTGGAAATAATCCCGATTTTTTTTTCATAGATGGGAATAAAAAAAAGTTAGGGGTATCAGATATTAGAGAAAATATATTAAAAAATATAGAAACAAAGCCATTTAAGTATAAATACAAAGTATTTATAATAAAAGATGCTCATAATATGACTATACAGGCTCAAAATGCTATTTTAAAAACAATAGAAGAACCACCTAAGTTTGCAATTTTTTTAATGTTATCTAAAAATCATAATAGTTTTTTACCTACAATATTATCAAGGTGTATTTTATTTAAAATAAGACCTTTGTCACCTAATATAATAGAAAATTTTTTAATATCTAAAAATATAAATGAAAATATGGCAAAATTTTATGCTATATATTCTAGAGGAAGTATAGGTAAAGCATTAGAAATAGCATATTCTGAAAAATTTATAGCATTTAGACAAGATATTATAAATGACGTTAATAAATTAGATGAATTAGACCTTATACAACTGTATAATCTTATTGATAAATATGATAATATAAAAGAAAATATAAACGAAATATTAGATATATATTTATTAGTATATAGAGATAGTTTAATATTTAAACAAACTAATAATTTTAAAAATATTATACAAAAAGATATAACTAATTGTATTCAAAAAATATCACATATGTCTATTAAAAATTTAACTAACAAAATAGATGCTATTTTAAAAACAAAGCTATCTTTAGAACAAAATGCTAATTTTAATATGACTATGGAATGTTTATTTTTTAAACTAAAGGAGAAATAAAATGACAGAAGTAGTTGGTGTTAGACTAAAGAAAGGTGGTAAAATATATTATTTTAATCCACAAAATTTACAAATTGAAAAAAATAAAGCTGTTATAGTTGAAACAGTTCAAGGTTTAAGATATGGTATTGTAGAAATACCAAATAAATTTACTGATGATGATAAACTAGACTTTGAATTAAAACCAGTTATAAGGTTAGCTACACCCGAAGATACAATTCAATATGAAAAAAATCTAGAAAAAGAACGTGAAGCTTATTCTATATTTTTAGAAAAATCAAAAAAGTATAATTTAGATATGAAACTTATAGACATAGAACTTACCTATGACCTTAATAAAATTATATTTTATTTTACCTCAGAGGGAAGAGTAGACTTTAGAGAACTTGTAAAAGAATTGGCATCTATTTTTAAAATGAGAATAGAACTTAGACAAATAGGTGTTAGAGATGAAGCCAAAATAATAAGCGGTATAGGTATATGTGGACGTTCTTTATGTTGTTCTACATTTTTAAGAGATTTTCAACCTGTATCTATAAAAATGGCAAAAGACCAAAAATTATCTTTAAATCCTACTAAAATATCTGGTGTATGTGGTAGACTTATGTGTTGTCTTAAATATGAACAAGAAGCATATGAAGAACTTACTAAAAATATGCCTAATGAAGGAGATATTATAAAAACTGAAAAGGGCATAGGTGAAGTATTAGCTGTAAATGTTTTAAGGCAAACTATAAAGGCAGCAGTTAGAAAAACTGAGCAAGACACACCTAGTGTAGAGTTTTTTAATGTTTCTGAAATAGAAATTGTTAAGAAAAAAATAGTTAAAGAAGAAATTTGTATGGAAGAACTTAAAGGTATTGAAGATTAATGGATATTTTAAAAGAAAATGAAAGAATAGATGAATTACATAGAAATAATTATGTAATCATACAAGACCCTAAAAAATTTTGTTTTGGAATAGATGCTGTTTTATTATCAGACTTTGCTAAAGCTAAAGATGGAGATATTGTTTTTGACATAGGCACAGGGACAGGCATAATACCTATACTTATGAGTGCAAAGACAAATGCAAAAAAATATTTTGCTATTGATATACAAAAAGAAAGTGTTGATATGGCAAAAAGAAGTGTAGAGATTAACAACTTATCAAATAAAATAGAAGTTTTTCATTTAGATGTAAAAAACGTATTTGAAAAATTTGAAAAAAATTCTGTCAATGTTGTAACCTCTAATCCTCCTTATATGAATATAGGTGGAGGAATAATAAACGAATATGACGCTAAAGCTATTGCTAGACACGAAATATACTGTAATTTAGATGATATTGTTAAAACAGCTTCTATGTTATTAAAACCAAAAGGGAAATTTTATATGGTACATAGACCTAATAGACTTTGTGACATAATATGTACTTTAAGAAAATATAAATTAGAACCTAAAACAATACGTTTTGTACAGCCTTATGAAGATAGAGAACCTAATATGCTTTTAATAGAGAGTATTAAAAATGGTGGTTCGTTGCTTAAAGTTTTACCTAACCTTATAATTTATAATGAAAATCGACAATATACAGATGAAATAAATAAAATATACTATCATTAAAGGAGCCTTAAAATGAAAGGTAAGTTATTTGTTTGTGCAACACCAATAGGTAATTTAAAAGATATTACTTTAAGGTGTTTAGAAACATTAAAAAATGTAGATTTAATAGCAGCTGAAGACACAAGACATACTATCAAATTATTAAATCATTATGAAATAAAAACCCCTTTAGAAAGCTATCACGAACATAACAAAGATTCTAAAGGAAAAAAACTTATAAATTTATTATTAGATGGTAAAAATATAGCTTTAGTTAGTGATGCTGGTATGCCTGGCATATGTGACCCAGGAGAAGACATTATTAAACTTTGTTATGAAAATGAAATACCTGTTGTTGTTTTACCCGGTGCTACTGCATCTATTACGGCGTTAATATTATCCGGAATAAAAACAAGAAGTTATTGTTTTGAAGGGTTTTTACCAGCTAATAAAAAAGCTAAAAAAGAGGTCATAGAAAGACTTAAAAATGATACCAGAACATACATTATATATGAAGCACCTCACCATCTTTTACAAACATTAAAAGATATTTTTGAACATATAGGTGAAAGAAATATATCTATTGTAAAAGAGCTTACTAAAAAACACGAAACAGTTTTTAGAACAAATTTATCAAATGCTATACAGTATTTTGAAAGCAATGAACCTAAAGGTGAATATGTTTTAGTTTTAGAGGGTGCTGATGAAAAAGAGCTAATTAATAAGCAAAAAGAAGAAATAAATAATATATCTATTGAAGAACATTTTAATAAATATATATCTCTTGGTATTGAAACAAAAGAAGCTATGAAAAAGGTTGCTAAAGAACGTGGTTTATCTAAAAGAGAGGTTTATAATGAAATAAAGATTAAAAATAATTAGAGGTGATTTTATGAAAAAAGCCATATTATATATTCACGGAAAAGGTGGGAATTATTTAGAAGCCGAACAATACAAGAAAAATTGTTTAGGATTTGATATTATTGGAATAGACTATAATGAATATCTTCCGTGGATTGTAGAAAATCAAATTAAAACAGTATATGATAAGGTGAGCAAAGAATACCAACATATATTTATAATTGCTAATAGTATAGGAGCTTATTTTGCAATGCACTCATTACAAAACAAAAAAATTGAAAAAGCCTTATTTATATCTCCCATACTAGATATGGAAAAACTTATTCTTAATATGATGAGTTGGGCAAATGTATCAGAAAAAGAACTTTATGAAAAAGGTGAAATCCCAACTGATTTTGGAGAAACACTATCCTCAGAATATTTATCCTTTGTTAGAGAAAATCCAATTAAATGGAATATTAAAACTGAAATTTTATATGCCGAAAATGATAATCTTACCTCTCGTCAAACAGTTGATACATTTATTAAAAGTCATAATGCTAACCTTACAATAATGGAAAATGGAGAACATTGGTTTCATACTGATGAACAAATTGCTTTTTTAGATGAATGGATGAAAAAAGCAATTATATAAATTATGTATTTACAAAATATACTAAAAAATTTAAGTTAAAAAGGTGTTGATTACAACACCTTTTTATTAATTTCAATTAAGCTATGGTTCGAGATAAAATTTATAAACGGGTTTTTGTTTTAAATTTTATCGAAGAAGAATAATAGGAATAGCTGTTTTTTGATACAAAGTATCAAAAAAATTGATTTTAATTATGTTATTTTAATTATCATATGTTGCTTTTAATAAACAATGGTCTAAAATATGTCCTTCCATTGCATTAAAAAGCTCGTTTAAATAAAATCCATTTTCTAAATTTAACATACAATCAAGAGCATAAACATTTATCTCATAAGTATGTTTTTTATCTGGAGGAGCCATACCACCATAATAAGAACAAAGTTCTGGAGGGTTACTACCACCTTGCATACTCATCCAGCTATTAACACCTTGAACAAAACTTGCATTTTGGCTTTCATTTTCTTGTAATTCTGGTTTAGTAATATTACAAGCAGTCCAATGTACCCAAGAAAATCCGCCACTAACAGGATAAGCATCTTTATCTTCTAAAAATATAGCATAGCTAACAGTATTAGATGGAGCATCTTCAAATTTTAAAGGTAAAGAGCATATAGGCATACCAAAACTATTTGTTTCTCCTCTTTTTCCATATTTATCTAAAATTACACCATTTACAATTCCATCACTAGTTATTTTCATATTTTTACCTCCTAAAAAATTATTATAAATTAATTATACTAAATTTAACAAATTTGTAAATTACCCACTTTTTAGTTAGTATTATATTAGTCCTTTTTCTTTTAAAATATTTTCTTGTCCATTTTTTAACATATATTCTATTCCTACTTTTTGATATATTTCTAACGCTTTTAAAATATCTTCACCCATAGTAGTTAAGAAATATTCTGTTTTTAATGGATATTTACCATAAGTATTTTTACTTACAATGCCATAATCTATTAATTCTTTTAAATGCTGATGTAACATTTTTTCTGTTATTCCTTGTATATCTTTTAATAGATTAGATGGAGTTGTAGCTCCTAGACGAAGTCGCCATATTATAATGCATTTCCATTTTCCTTTCATCATATCGTGTACTAATTCTAAGGGGCAAGTATAGTCTTTTCTCAATAACATTAAAAAAAACACCTTTCTGTTTAATATAAATATATAATATCATAAATAAGGTTATTTTTTCTAGTATTTTTATTTGTTAAAGTGTCAAACATAGGTTACACTTAAAAGATTTTTTAACAAAGATAAGAATAAGTATAAAATAATACTATCTTATCTTTGTTTTTTATGATAATATAGTAAATTTATATATAATTAAAATACACCTAAATATTGTTCTACTACTTGATTAGGTGATTTAAACCCTAAACAAGTTTTTATATAATTGTTTGATTTATCCTGATATTTAGCTAATTGTTTTCTTCCATCTTCTAAATTAAACATTTTTAAGTACTTATAAAATCTCTCACTATCTTGTCTATGTTGGCGTTCTACCTTTCCATTATGTCTTGGTGTAGCTATTCTTGTTCTTGTATATTTTATGTCTAATTTTCTTAATATCATTTCAAACATTGTTTCTCTCTGTTCTTTTCTTTGAAGATTAGTAAATTCAACTCCATTATCTGTTTGTATCTCTCTTATTATAAATGGGGATTTTT
>CALWOZ010000016.1 GCA_944383305.1 uncultured Clostridia bacterium
AAGCCCCATTTATAATAAGAGAGATACAAACAGATAATGGAGTTGAATTTACTAATCTTCAAAGAAAAGAACAGGGACAAACAATGTTTGAAATGATATTAAGAAAATTAGATATAAAATATATAAGAACAAGAATAGCTACACCAAGACATAATGGAAAGGTGGAACGCCAACATAGACAAGATAGTGAGAGATTTTATAAGTACTTAAAAATGTTTAATTTAGAAGATGGAAGAAAACAATTAGCTAAATATCAAGTTAAATCAAACAATTATATAAAAACTTGTTTAGAGTTTAAATCACCTAATCAAGTAGTAGAACAGTATTTAGGTGTATTTTAATTATATATAAATTTACTATATTATCATAAAAAACAAAGATAAGATAGTATTATTTTATACTTATTCTTATCTTTGTTAAAAAATCTTTTAAGTGTAACCTATGTTTGACACTTTAACAATTGATTTTAAATTTTATGTTATTATTTATTTACAAATAATGAAAACTCTTATATAATAAAATTTATAAGAATTTATTTACTAATATTAAAATAGCTTATTTTTGTTTATAATAAAACATATACAAAGGAGGTATAATAATGAATGAAAATAATAAAATTGTTAAAGTAGTTATTGCTATAACTTCCTTAACAACTTTAGGAATTATTTCATATAAAGTATTAAAAAAGAAGTATCCTAATAAATTAAATAATTTTAGTAAATATGTTAAAAATAATTTATTATCTTTTAAAGAAGATAATACTAAACAAACACACACAAATATAGATAAAAATAGTTTTAATTTTGAAAAAACCATAGATACTAATAATATATCAAATATTAACAATAGTAATACTCATAATGACCAAAATGATAATGATGATATAGACAAATCTAATACTTTAATAGAAGAAAAGACTAAAGAAGATATTCAAAAACACTTGGATAATATTATACAAGATAATGAAAAAGAATTAATTATTCCTGATAATTATATAGAAGATGAAATAAGATACCAATTATGCTTATCTAACAAAGAAAGTATAACAAAAGATATATTAAAAAATCTAGTACGTATAGACTTTTTTGAAATTGATGATAATGATATAAAAATTTATTGTGATTTTTTAAATAAATATACAAATATAAAATCAATAGTTATAGATTCTTTAAATCCATTAAAATATAATGGTAATATTAATGAGTATAAATCAACACATTCTCTAAAAGATATTTCTCCTATTAATAAGCTTCAGTCATTAGAAGAGTTAAGTTTTAATTGGGGTATAGAAAATATAGACTTTTCTTCTCTATGTTCTTTACCTAACTTAAAAAAATTAGAAATAAAATTTGGTATGATAAACAATATAGATTTTATTACTAATTTTAATAATTTAGAACACCTTGAAATTATGTTATCTAATAATATAAAAGATATAAGTTGTTTGACTAAATTGTCAAAATTAAACAGACTTTATATATATACTAATACAAAAATAGATACTACTTGTTTAAAAGATATGAAGTCCTTAGAACATATATATATAAATGGAGAAAGCATTAAACATTAAGCATATTTTTGATATTTTAGCATTAATTAGTTATTTTGATACTTTGTATCAAAATAAACACACAAGCTATTCCTATTATTTTCTTCAATAACTTTATAATTTTTATTTAAAACAATAAAGTCATAGCTTATTAAGATATATAAAAATAAACCGTAGATAAATCTACGGTTTATTTTTATATATTACTCTGTAATTTTAGCGTGATTAACTTTTACACCAGGTCCCATAGTTGTAGAAAGAACAACACTTCTTAAATATTGACCTTTAGTAGCAGCTGGTTTTGCTTTAATTACAGCGCCAATAAGAGTTTGGAAGTTATCATATAATTTTTCAGCTCCAAAAGAAACTTTTCCAAGTGGAACGTGAATAATGTTAGTTTTGTCAAGACGATATTCAATTTTACCTGCTTTGATATCTTCGATAGCTTTAGTAACATCCATAGTAACAGTACCTGCTTTAGGGTTAGGCATAAGTCCTTTAGGACCTAAAACACGACCTATACGACCAACAAGTCCCATCATATCTGGTGTAGCAACAATTATATCAAAGTCAAACCAGTTTTCATTTTGAATTTTTGCAACCATATCTTCAGCACCAACATAATCAGCTCCAGCTTTTTCAGCTTCTTCAGCTTTAGGTCCTTTAGCAAAAACTAAAACACGAGCTTTTTTACCAGTACCGTGTGGTAACACAACAGCACCACGAACTTGTTGATCAGCGTGTCTGCTATCAACACCTAAACGGATATGTGCTTCAACTGTTTCATCAAATTTAGCAGTAGAAGTTTTAACAACTAATTCAACTGCCTCATTTGTATCATAAAGCATAGATTTATCAACTAATTTTTCTTTTTCAAGATATTTTTTTCCTCTTTTCACAATAGTTCCTCCTTATGTGGTAATAGCGGGATTTTCCCTCCCACTTGATTTAACTGAATTATTAATCTTCTACAACAATACCCATACTTCTAGCTGTTCCGCTAATCATACTAATAGCAGCTTCAACAGATGCAGCATTTAAGTCTGGCATTTTTAATTCAGCGATTTTTCTAACTTCATCTTTAGATATTTTAGCAACCTTTGTTTTGTTAGGAACACCAGAACCAGATTCTATTTTACAAGCTTTCTTTAAAAGAACTGCAGCTGGCGGAGTTTTTGTAATAAATGTAAAACTTTTATCTTGATATACAGTAATAACAACAGGTATAACAAGACCAGCGTCTTTAGAAGTTCTTTCGTTAAATTCTTTACAGAATCCCATAATATTTACACCGTGTTGACCAAGAGCAGGACCAACAGGTGGTGCTGGAGTAGCTTTACCAGCAGCAATTTGTAATTTAATATAACCAGAAATTTTCTTTGCCATTTTTAAGGCACCTCCTAAGTAATGTGGTAATTAGCGGGATCTTCCCTCCCACGGTATAAATCTATACCAGTAACAGTTGTAACAGGGATATTATCCCATTTGTTGAACTTGATGAAAATCTAATTCAACTGGAGTTTCTCTCCCAAAGAAGTTAACATTAACAATAACAGTTTTTCTATTAGCATTAACTTCTTTAACAACACCGCTAGATTTAGCAAAAGGTCCTTCTTTTATAAGAACTATATCGCCTATAGCTATATCACAAGTGTCTAAAAAGCTTTCTATACCCATAGATATAACCTCATCTTCTGTTAAGGCAACTGGCTTAGAGCCAGGTCCTACAAAACTTGTTACACCGCGAGTATTACGAACAACATACCAAGTTTCATCATTCATTATCATTTTAAGAAAAACATATCCTGGGAAAATTTTTCTCTGTACTTCTTTTTTCTTACCAGATTTTGTTATTTCATAGGTATTTTGCATAGGAACAACAACTTCTGTTATAACATCGTACATATTTCTATTTTCAATTATTTTTTCAATATTTGCTTTTACATTATTTTCATATCCAGAATATGTGTGTATAACATACCACCTTGGTTTTTCAACAGGTGTAGTTGTATTAGATGAAAACTCTTCTTCTAATATATTAGTATCTAAACTTTTGTCAGAATTAATATTGTCATTTAACTCTTCATTAAAATCTTCGTTTTTAGTCATATAACCATATCCTTTATTAATCTTATGCCATTAATTTGATTAGGTTTTCTAAAATAAAATCTATACCTAAATCATATACAAAAATAATAACTCCAACAATTAAAGATATAAAAATAACTGTAATTGTTTGTTTAACTAAAGTTTTTCTGTTAGGCCAAGTTATTTTTTTAAATTCTGATCTATGTTCTGAAAAAAATCTCTTTTTTTTCTTAGGTTCTTTTTTCTTAGATTTTTTAGATTTAGAAGAAGATTCACTTGACACATTTTTAGATTGTTCATTATTCTCTTGCATACTTTATCAAACTCCTTTCGATAAATTAGAGAGAATTATTTAGTTTCTCTGTGTAACGTATGTTTTCCACAGAATTTACAATATTTTTTTGTTTCCATTCTGTCTGGATGTACTTTTTTATCTTTCATCGTGTTATAATTTCTTTGTTTACAATCAGTACATGCTAAAGTAATTTTTGTTCTCAAGACTTCCACCTCTCTTGTATTTTATTTATGCAAAAAAAAGACGCATAACGCCAATGTCATATTAACATAAAAAACATACATTGTCAATGATTTTAAAAAATATTTTATATTTTTTATATAAATATAAAAAATAATATAATTTATAAATTTTTATATTGTTTCATAATAATATTTTTTAGTGCAAAATAGTCCGATGGAGATTTATCTTTTAAAACCCACATATATACTGATACTGATTGTAATTCTTCAACATAAAAGCTACTTATATTTTCTCTAGCTTTTAAAGTGCTTTTTGGTAATAATGAAACTCCACCACCAATAGCAACTGTGTTTAAAATCCCTTCTACTGTATCTAGTTCTATTATTTTTGGTAATGTAGCTTGATGCTTATACCACCAATTTAAAAGTATTTTTCTATAAGGACAAGATTTAATATTATTAACAATAATTAGAAATTTAATTATATCCTCAATAGATTTACATAAGTTAGGTGTAATAATCATTAAATCTTCCTTATATTTAAAAATTTGTTTTGCTTGTTCAATATTATAAGAACTATTAGTTATAATACAATCAACTTGTCCATTAATTAATTGTCTAATTAAATTATTTTGGTCAAATGTATGTACTGCTATTGATATATTTGGAAATTTATTTTGATATTCAACTAAACATTGTGGTAGTAAATATCCGGCTATACTTTGTGTTGCACCAATATTTAAAGATTTTGTTGTATTTTTAAAATATTTAGAAGTATTATCTAATAGATTAGTTATCTTTTCAGCTTGATATAATAGTTTTTCTCCTTCTTTAGTTAAATTTACTCATTTATTATGCTTTATTAATAAAGTAGTGTTTAATTCAGCTTCAAACTTTTTTATATGAGCAGTAATATTAGATTGAACATATCCTGCTTTTGATATAGATTTTATATAAGTTACTTCTTTAAATATTCTTAACTCTAGACTTTTCAATATTTTTACCTCCATCATTTTAAATGATATTAAATATCACTAATAACTATTATACATTTAATTAAAATAAATGTATAATTAAATTATAAAAAATAACTTATAAATTTAAGAAAGAAGGAATGATTAAATGACTGCAATGCAATATAAAATTTTACTCCCAAATAACTTTGATATGAATATAATTAGACAAAGAGTAGAAAAAACGGAACTAAAACAGATGGATTTGAAGATTTACTTTTTAAAGCATATCTTATTGCTAAAAAAATGATATAGAAAAAACTAATAATGAATATTCACCCTTATATTTATGGAAAGATAGCATAGGTATGAACAAATTTATTTTTGACGGATATTATGATAATATATTAAATTCATTTGTCTGGCAAAATATAAATATTGGTATTCCTCTTGAATATAATTTAGAAAAAGATTTTAAACAATCAAAATATGCTCTTGAAATTGAACATAAAGTAGTTCCAATAGAACAAATGAAACAGTTTAATTTTTCTTTAAATTCTAGTGATTGTATAGGTAAGATGCTAATATATAATCCAGATAAGTAGAAATATACTGAATATTATTTTTATAAAGACTTACCTATAAATAACATAAGTGGTAAAATTTATAAAATATTACACTTATCTATGTAACATAAATAAAGTATTATTAATTAGTATTTTTATATAATTAATAATACTTTATTTATAGTTAAACTTAATTCAATTTATCATATAAATTTTTATGATAGTCTACTTTTAAAATCTTCATATTCAAAATGTTTTATTAACTTAATACCTTCTTTTTCTGTATTAAAATATATAGACGGTAAATTTATACCATTAAACGTATTGTTTTTTACCATAGAATATATAGCCATATCACAAAATACAAGTCTATCTCCTTCTTTTAAATGCTCTTTAAAAGAATAATCTCCTATAACATCACCAGATAAACAAGTAGGTGAGCCAAGTCTATAAGTATATTCATATTCATTAGGCTCTCCTGCTCCTATTATTTTAGGTCTATAAGGCATTTCTAAAACATCAGGCATATGACAAGTAGCCGATGTGTCTAAAATAGCTATGTCCATACCATTTTTCATAGTATCTAAAACAGTTGTAACTAAAAATCCAGTATTTAAAGCAACTGCTTCTCCTGGTTCTAAATATACATCTATATTGTACTTATTTTTAATAAACATTATACACTCTATAAGTGTGTCTAAATCATAATCTTCTCTAGTAATATGGTGTCCTCCACCAAAATTTAGCCATTTCATATTTTTAATATACTTACCAAATTTTTCATCTACTACTTTTAATGTACGCTTTAAGGTATCTGAATTTTGTTCACACATAGTATGAAAATGTAACCCATCTAATCCTTCAACATAATCTTTTTCAAAGTTTTCTAATGTAATACCCATTCTAGAGTTTTTAAAACAAGGATTATATAAGTCTGTTTCTATTTCAGAGTATTCTGGATTAACTCTTATACCAACTTCTATTTTTTTTCCACAATTTTTAATTTTTTCTTTATATTTATTATATTGACTAAAACTATTAAAAACTATATGGTCACTATATTTTAAAATATTCTCAAAATCTTTCTCTCTATAAGCTGGAGCATATATATGAACTTCTTTTCCCATTTCTTCATATCCAAGTCTAGCCTCAAATAAAGAACTAGATGTAACACCTTTTAAATACTCTCCCACAATATTAAAAGTAGAAAACATAGAAAAAGCCTTTGTAGCAAGAAGTATTTTAGCTCCTGTTTTATCTTGTACATATTTTAATATTTCAAGATTTTTTCTAAGTAATTTTTCATCTACAATATAACAAGGTGTTTCTACACTATTAAAATCTATATTCATTATCTTCCTCCTTATAAATTTTTATTAAACTTTCAATTTTATTTATACTATTAAATCCCACCTCATAAGAAGTGGGAATTTAATAGTTAATTATTCAACCATATCTGGATTAAAGCTTTCTTTCCAAGGAAGTCCCCATTTATTAAGTTCTTCCATAAATGGATCTGGGTCAAATTCTTCTATGTTATAAACGCCTGCTTTGTCCCATTTTTTAGTCATAATCATCATAGCACCAATCATAGCTGGCACACCTGTTGTATAAGAGATAGCTTGAGAACCAACTTCTTTATAACATTCTTCGTGGTCACAAACATTGTAAAGATAGTAAGTTTTTTCTTTTCCATCTTTTATACCTTTAAATATACAACCTATATTAGTTTTACCTTTTGTTCTAGGTCCAAGGCTAGCTGGGTCTGGTAAAATAGCTTTTAAAAATTGTATAGGAACAATTTCTTTACCTTCAAAATTAATAGGTTCAATACTTGTCATACCAACATTTTCTAAAACTCTAAGATGAGTTAAATATTTTTCAGAAAATGTCATAAAAAATCTTATTCTTTTAATACCTTTTATATTAACGGCTAAAGACTCTAACTCTTCGTGATATAAAAGGTACATATCTTTTTCTCCTATTTCTGGGAAATTATATACTCTTTTAATTTCCATAGGCTCTGTTTCTACAAACTTACCATCTTCAAAATATCTTCCTTTTGAGGTAATCTCACGAATATTTATCTCTGGATTAAAGTTTGTAGCAAAATGATGACCGTGATCTCCTGCATTTGCATCTAATATATCTATATAATGTATTTCATCAAAATGGTGTTTTAAGGCATAAGCTGAAAATACTCCTGTAACCCCTGGGTCAAAACCACTACCTAAAAGAGCAGTTATACCAGCTTCTTTAAACTTTTCTCTATAAGCCCATTGCCATTTGTATTCAAACTTAGCAGTATCAAGTGGCTCATAATTGGCAGTATCAACATAATGTACTTTTGTAGCAAGACAAGCGTCCATTATGGTTAAGTCTTGATAAGGTAATGCAAGATTTATAACAACATCTGGCTTAAACTCATTAATTAAAGCAATAATTTCATCAACATTGTCTGCATCAAGCTGAGCCGTTGATATTTTAGTGCGTCCTCCATCAAGCTTTTCTTTTAAAGCATCACATTTAGACTTTGTACGGCTAGCTATACAAATTTCTTCAAAAACATCTGGATTTTGGCAGCATTTATGAACTGTAACACTAGCAACTCCACCAGCACCAATAATTAAGGCTTTTCCCATTTTTCATTTATCCTCCAAATTAATATATTTTTTCATATATAAAACTATATATGTTAAGGCATAATGCCTATCACAAAAATATAACAATTGTTTGTGTAAAACCTATTATACAAAATAAAACTTAATTAATCAAGATTTTTACAAAAATAATTAAAATTTTTTTCTTAAACATATAAATATGTTCTATTTTATGATATAATTTTTTTAATATGATATATAAAATAAGGAGAGATAATATGTTAAAAGGCAAATGTGTAATAATAGGAGTTACTGGTGGTATAGCTTGTTACAAAGTTGCAAATCTTGTTAGTATGTTAAAAAAGTCTGGAGCAGATGTAAATGTTATAATGACAAAAAATGCTACTCAATTTATATCCCCCTTAACTTTTGAAACTTTAAGTGGTAACAAATGTGTGGTAGATACCTTTGAACCAAAAGCTAATTATGATGTAGAACACATATCTTTAGCTAAAAAAGCCGATGTTATAATGATTGCCCCTGCTACTGCAAATATTATAGCAAAAATGGCAAATGGCATAGCTGACGATATGCTTACCACTACTGTTTTAGCCTCAAAATGTAAAAAGATTATAGCACCTGCTATGAATACAAATATGTTCGAAAATAAAATAACTCAAGATAATTTAGAAAAATTAAAAAATTATGATTTTGAAATAATAGAACCTGCTGTTGGACTTTTAGCTTGTAAAGATACTGGTATTGGTAAAATGCCTGAGCCTAATGTTTTATTTGAATATATACTAAAAGAAATAGCATTTGATAAATCTATGTTAGGTAAAAATGTTTTAATATCTGCTGGTGCAACCTGTGAATATATAGACCCTGTTAGATATATTACAAATCCATCTAGTGGTAAAATGGGATTTTCTTTAGCAAAGGCTTGTATATTAAAGGGAGCAAATGTTACTTTAGTATGTGGTAATATCTCTACTACTCCACCTATGTTTGCAAATATTATTAATGTTGTGTCTGCAGAAGATATGTTTAATGTATTTAAAGATATACATAAAAACTTTGACATTATTTTTATGACCTCTGCTGTATCGGATTTTACACCTGTAACTGTCTATACAGAAAAAGTAAAAAAAGATAGTGCAAATAATAATTTAGAATTAAAACAAACTAAAGACATTTTAAAATATTTAGGTGAAAATAAACCTTATAATCAAATCCTATGTGGCTTTTCTATGGAAACACAAAACCTTTTAGAAAATTCTAAATCAAAGCTAATTAGAAAAAATTTAGATTATATAGTAGCTAATAATATAAAACAAGAAGGTGCTGGTTTTGGTGTAGATACTAATATAGCCACTTTAATATCAAAAAATAATACAATAAATTTTGATAAACTAACAAAATTTGACCTTGCTAATAAAATTATAGATACTATTTTAAATAATGAGGTATAAAATGATTAGAAAATTTATAACTAAAGATATTGAACATATAATGAATATATGGCTTAATAGTAACATTAAGGCTCATAATTTTATAGATAAAGGTTATTGGCTAGATAATTTTGAGTACGTAAAAGATGTATTACCAAAAGCCACTATATATGTATATGAATATAATGACAAAATAGTTGGTTTTATTGGTTTAAATGATAGTTTTATTGAAGGAATTTTTGTTAAGGAAGAATATCAAAATAAAGGTATTGGCAGTAAGTTACTTAACTATGTAAAAAATATATATCCTTGTCTATCTTTACACGTATATAAAAATAACATTAAAGCAACTAAATTCTATTTAAGTCATAATTTTAAAATAACAAAAGAACAAATAGATGAAAGTACTAATCAGCTAGAACTTATTTTAAATTATTCTTTTGATACAAAACATCAAAAGAAATAAAGGGAGTTTTAAAACTCCCTTGTTTTATACTGTTTTAGTCATTGTCAAAAAACTAATCAAATATAAATAGTAATAATATATTTATTTTAATTATTCTATTAAATATCTATATTTTTCTAATAGGGGATTATCTGGCTGAAAAATATTTATTACTCTTAAAGCATTTTCAAAAGCAGACCAATGAACTTTAGCCAATATAAATATAAGTGCAATACCAAATAAAAACCCTGTTACTACTCTTTTTATATTATTACTTTCATACTTTGTCACAAGCTGTATACCTCCATCTAATATAAGAGGTATGCTTAATAAAAAAATATATATAATATCCACATCTTTTAGCTTAAATATTATAGGTATACCTACTATAAGCCCTATCAATTCTCCTGTACATCTAGCACAAATAGGAAATTGTTTACCTTTATAAAAAAATGACCTTTCTGGTCTACAATGACATAAAAAAAATATTTTTAAAAATTTTGCAATTTTATTGTACATATTACACCTTTTTAACTTATTTAAAACTAGCTATAAAGTAGAAGCAATCCCTGCTAAAAACATAATTAATAAGAAATATATAATATATATAGCATATATTCCAACATAAAATGCTACACAAATAAAAAATCCTATGAGAGCTTTTTTAGCACTTTTAGGCTTCTGGTCTTTCCATACAAAGTATAAAATAAGTCCAGCAACTGGTACACAGCAACCTAAACATAGCCAGCCAATACTATCACTATCATTATAAGCTAACTGAGCTCCACAATCTGGACAGTTTATACAGTCATTTGCTATCTCTTTTCCACAATTTTTACAAAACATATGTACTCCTTAAAATATAAAACTATTAAATATTAATTTGTTTTTATTAAAAAAGTGCAAGAATAAACTTACACTTTTAAAAAATATTTATTATATACCCATCATTGCTGCTCCCATCATTATAAGTAAAAAGTATACTACATAAAAAATAACTGTAAGAATAATGGCTGTTAAAAATCCTATTATACATTTTTTAGCTGTTTTAGGTTTTTGGTCTTTCCATACAAAATATAAAATAAGACCTGCAATAGGTATACAACAACCTAATAAAAACCAACCATTACTACCTGTATCTAATTGATTATTAGTTGGTGCTCCACAGTTTTGACAACTCATACTATTGTCTGGTATGTCTTTTCCACAATTTTTACAAAACATAATACTTCCTCCTAAAAAAATATATTTTGTTAAATTATATCATAGTTTATTACAAATTTCAACAAAAATGTATGATTTTTACAATAAATAAAATATACTAAAATTTTTATTCTTCATTATGGCTATTTAATAAAGATTTCATAAAAGATAAATAATATTTAGATGCATCTTTTTTCCAATTATCACATATAGTATTTGCGTATTTTTTAGATGCAACTTTTAAGTTCATTTCCATAAGTGGCACTTTATTTTCATATACAGCACATTTTACACTATATTCATTATTATTTTCTTTAAAAGTTGCTATTATTTCTAAATCCTTTTTTATTTGATTTTTATTAAGTGCTACATATTCATTTATTTTTTCTTTTATAGATTTAGGGATAAGATTTTCAAAAAGAGTTAATGTTTTATACCCTTTTTTAGAAATTGTATATGTTGTTTTATTATGTTCTATATTTTTTACAATATATTCACTTTCTGTAAGTTCACTAAGATAATTTGAAAGTGAAAAATAATCCATATATTCAGAAGCTAAAGCAAACTCTTGTATATATGATAAAGACATAGGCAAACTTATTTTATTTAGCATATACAATATTATAAGCTTACTTTCTGCTAATTGTGAAGAGTTTTTCATATATAACACCTCTTAAATTTTTATAGTTAATAAATATTATACAATAAAACTTTTGTTATGTCGATATTAATTAATAATTTTTTTAGTACTATACATTAAGCTACTTCTAATATTATTATATAACAAAAATTAAAACAAAAATCTATTTATAATTTTACTAAAAACAAATCCATAGCTTAAATTATAAATAATATTTTTTAATTTTTATAAAAAAATTTACCTTGAAATGTATCTCTATTAATAAATTCTTTATTAATACTATTAAGAACCACCTTTTTATTTAAACTCCATTTAGGTTCTATTAGTGTATTTTTATGTCCATCACCAGTTAATCTATGAATAACCACATTAGGTGGTAATATTTCTATACAAGATACTACTATATCTACATATTCTTCTAATGATAATATTTTAAATGGCTTATTATTATATAACTTATGTAAACTTGTATTTTCTATTATATGTAACAGCTGTAATTTTATGCCACTTATATGAAAACTAGACACATACTTTATAGTGTTTAACATATCTTCTTTTGTTTCATAAGGTAAGCCTAATATAGTATGTACTATAATATCTATATTATATTTATTAAGCATTTTTACACAATTTTCAAAAACTATATTTTCATAACACCTGTTTATTAGCTTTATACTATCTTTTTTAGAAGTTTGAAATCCTAATTCTATACAAATATATACTTTTTCATTAAGCTTAGATAAAAATTGTACAATTTCTTCTGATATACAGTCTGGTCTTGTAGCTATAAATATACCAACTACATTATCTAAATTAGATGCTCTTGTAAAAAGGTCTTTTAAATATTCAAATGGTGCATAAGTGTTAGTAAACGCCTGAAAATATGCTATATACTTTCCTGTTTTCCACTTTTGATTCATTTTTTTCTTATTAATTTCAAATTGTTCCTCTATGGTATTATTTCTATCTCCTGCAAAGTCCCCTGAGCCTTTTTCGCTACAAAATATACAGCCTCCATAAGATAATTTACCATCTCTATTAGGACAAGTAAATCCTCCATCTAATGCTATTTTTATAATTTTATCTCCAAATTTATTTCTAAAAAATGTATTTGCACTATTATATCTTATTATATTTTTCATATTTTTTATTTGTTATTTTATAACACTATATATAGTTTTTACAATTAGTTATCTACAATAAAATTTAGTAAAAAATAGCTATTTACCTAATATCAACAAAGTTTTAAACATATCCACATTAATCCACATAACAAAATATAGTATTTAATTTGAAAATTTGTTGATAAATACTTAATTATCCACATATATTTGTGGATAACACTAAATATTGTGGATATATTTTTATTTATGGTTATATATGCTAATTATTTTCCAAATCTTTTTTATAAATTGTTTTTGCTAGTGTAAAATAACAAATATTATTTGCACCTGCCTTTTTAAGTTCTTTTGCACAATAGTTTATAGTATTTCCAGTAGTATAAATATCATCTATAAGCAAAATATTTTTATTATTTATTCTACTTGGATTTTTTACATAAAATGCATCTTTTACATTTTCACTTCTTTTTTCAAATGATACCTTACTTTGTGGTAAAGTATTTTTTATTCTTATAAGATTGTTGTTTTCAATAGGTATGCCACATAGTTTTGATAATTCACACGCTATAACTTCTGCTTGATCATAACCTCTCTTTTTCTTCTTTTTAATATACATTGGTACATAAATTATATAGTCATATTTTGATATATCTATTTTTAATAATTTATAATACATCATTTTTGCAAAAACTTTAGCATATTGTTTTTGATTATCATACTTTAATCTAAATATAGCATACCTTGTTTTTTCATCATAAGAAAATACAGATAATTTAGGTTCTTCATCATCACATATAAAATCTATATCTGTATAACAATATTTACATATACAGTCTTCTTCATTGATTGCCATAATTTCTTGACAAAATACACATCTATTAGGATAGATAAAATTTAATATACTATCAAATATTTTAATTATTACCTTTAACATATATCTCCTATATAATAACTTTTTTATTTTATATAAATTGTGATAAATTTATTATTCTATTTTTTAAATATGTATATCTATTTATTTCTCTATTATTATCTACCATTTTATTTAATGTTTCTTGTATACCAACAATTACTGCTAATTCTTTAGCTCTAGTAACTCCAGTATATAATAAATTTCTTGTAAGGAGCATAGGTACACCACTATGTATAGGTATTATAATTGCTTTATATTCACTTCCTTGGGCTTTATGTATTGTTATTGCATATGATAAGTTTAGCTCATCTAATTGTGTAAAATCATATTTTATATGTTTACAGTCATCAAATATAACCTCTATATATTCATTTTTATTATCTATTTTATTTATAATCCCCTCATCACCATTAAATATTCCTGTTCCTTCGTCTATATATTGGTTATCTTTTATTATTCTCCATACCATATTATAGTTATTTTTTATTTGCATTACCTTGTCGCCTTCTCTAAAAATAATATTTCTAAATTCTTTTTCATCTTTATCTTTACTAGGTGGATTTATTGCTTTTTGTAAAATATTATTAAGACTTTCTACACCTATTGGCGACTTTTTCATTGGTGATAAGACTTGTATAGCTTTTAAATCTGTTATATTTAAAAATTTAGGTAAACGCTTTGTAATAAGTTCAACAATAGTATTATTTACCTCTTCCATCTTATCACGTCTTAAAAAGAAAAAATCTTTATTAACTTCGTTTAAAATAGGATACTCACCATTGTTTATTCTATGAGCATTCATTACAATAGCACTTTCTCTAGCTTGTCTAAATATTTCATTTAGTCTAACAACTTGTATACATTCGCTGTTTATTATGTCCTTTAAAACATTTCCGGCTCCAACAGATGGTAACTGGTCAATATCTCCTACTAATATAAGCCTTGTTCCATTGGCTATTGCCTTTAAAAGTCCACTCATTAATAATATATCTATCATAGAACATTCATCTACTATGACAACGTCGGCTTCTATGGGCATATTTTCATCTTTTTCAAACGTTTGTCGTTTTTTATCATCGGATAAAAAGTTTATACCTAAAAGTCTATGTATAGTTTGTGCTTCTAATCCTGTTGCCTCAGACATTCTTTTAGCTGCTCTTCCTGTTGGTGCACATAGCTCTATTTCATATCCTTCATTTTTTAACATAGATATAATAGAATTTATAGTAGTAGTTTTTCCTGTTCCAGGTCCACCTGTTATTACTAATACTCCATTTATCATAGCTTCTTTTATAGCCTTTTTTTGATTAGATGCAAGTGTTATATTATTTTCTTTTTCTATATTACTTATCCAAAGGTCATAATTTTTATTGTATTTTGTTGTGTTTTTAGATAGTTCTAAAATCTTTTTAGCCACGTAACTTTCTGCATAATAATAGGAATTTAAAAATATAATATTTTCTGTATCTGTTTTTTCTATACATATTTGTCTTTCCATTTGTAAGTTAAATAAATTAGGTTTTAATAAATCTTCATCTACTTCTAAAAGATTTTTACTATATTCTAAAAGTACTTTCTCTGGTAAATATACATTACCAGCTGAATTAGCTGTTTTGTTTAAAACATATTTTATACCTGCTTTTATTCTATATTCAGAGTCTTTTTCTATTCCTATTTTTTCTGCTATATCGTCTGCTAACTTAAATCCAACTCCAAATAACTCATCTGCTAATCTATAAGGATTAGTCTGAATAATCCTTATAGTGTTATCTTTAAAATGCTTATATATTTTCATAGCAAAAACAGGAGATATTCCATATTCTTGTAAAAAAATCATAGTTTGTCTAAGTCCTTCTTGCTCAGCAAAAATTTCTCCTATATCCATTGCTTTTTTTACACTTATTCCTTTTATTTGAGCTAGTTTTTCTGGACTTTTTTCTATAATCTCTAAAGTTTGTAAACCAAATTTAGCTACTATTCTTTCTGCTGTTTTCTGTCCTATGCCTTTTATTGCTCCAGATGCTAAATATTTTTCTATACCTTTTTCTGTTTTTGGTATACTCTTTTCATATGTTTCTACTTTAAATTGTTTACCATATGTAGAATGATTTACGACTGTTCCTGTTAGTATTACATTTTCACCTATATTTAAGTTAGGTATATATCCTACACATACAATTTCTGCCTCAGAAAAAATCTCTCCATATTCCTCTGAATAAATAGAAAAAACTGTATATCCATTTTCTTCATTATTATATATAATATTTTCAATAGGACCTTCTATCTTTATATAATCTATCATTAATATCACCAATTTTTTTATTTTAATTTTATCATAAATTACTAATTTAGTAAATTATATTTTAAAACATATGATTTTTTATATAAATAAACTAATATTTTTCTTCCATCTTTTTGCAATTTTTATTTGTTTTGACGCTTTGCACAAAAAAAATGAATTGTGTATTGCAATTCAAGAATTGTGTATTGCAATTCAAGAATTGTGTATTGCAATTCAAGAATTGTGTATTGCAATTCAAGAATTGCAATATTATTAAAACAAAAATTAAGTTTATAAATTTTATCTAAAAAAAATAAAGGCATATCTTAATTCAAATAATAAAAAATCTTAATAGTAATACTTCTAATTACTATTAAGATTTTTAAGGTTCTATTTATTAGGATACTTTCCCTTGCCATTTATCAAATGTTGACATTACTTTATCATATGTTCTTTGAGATATATCTGGTAATTTATCTCCCCACATTTGTTCGGCTTTTTTAAATCCTTTTTCTACTGCATCACGCATCTCTTGTATCTTTTTAGGGTCATCTCCAGCTATGGCTTTTGCAAAGCTTAATATTCTTTCAGAGGTTTGATTTACTCCATAATATCCATCTTCAGATATATCTTGTTTTGCCTTTTCAATTGTTTTAGCATCTACGGTTAAGTTTTGATAAAAGCTTTTTAAATTGCCATCATAATACATATTAACAAGTCCTACTTTATTAGACTGTTTTGAAAATATGCTAGATATTAATTTTTCAAAATTTTTAGTTTGTTGTTCTGCTTGATTAATAAGGTAAGATACTTGTTTTTTTCTTTCATTGTCTGAAACTTTTTTGTCATAGTTGTCAGTAATGTTTTGAGTTTTGTCTGTTTGTCCGCTTTTTACTTCTTTTTCAACGTCCTTGTTGTTATTTTTTTTTGTATCTTTTAATGTAGAAACATAAGTAGTTGAAACATTAAAAATATTATTAATCATAAAATTACCTCCTTGTACCTTTTATATATTATATATCGGCATATAAAGTAAAATATTAACAATAATACTAAAAAATTTCTTCTGTATCAACTATTACGGGTTCATATTCGAATGTATTAGTATATGCATTTATATAAAAAGGTGTTTCTTCACCTTTTATATAAAATCTATAATATGGAGTAAAAGAAAACGATATATTTTCTTCTGTATCTTTTAAATAATATCCTAAATCTACTTGTCTTATATATATTTCTTTATCTGGTATAAGATTCTTTATTTCTTTAACAAATGTATAAGTAGCTTCATCTGAAGAACATATATTTATTTTTTCGCTTATTGTATCTGGTTTTTGATAATTATTAAAATATATATCTACTTCTCCATTATTATATATTTTAATATTTAAAATATTATTAAATATTTTATAATTATCTACTTTTTGTATATAAGATACAAGAAAATAATCTTTCTGTTCTATAATTCTATCCAAATACATTTTACCATATACTTCTTGTATAAGACTTTTATATTCTTCTGCGATTTTCTTACAGTTTTCTTTGTTATATTCAAAGTTATCTTTTTTTTCTAAGTCTTGAAAATATATAAATAAATTATTTATTTTAAGAGTTTTTTCTCCTTGTTTAAATATAGTATCCTCAAATTTTTCTGTTCTAATAAGATTTTCATTATTATTAAAAAATATTTTTTGGAGTACTAAATCATCATTTTTTGTTTTTTTCATACTAATTTTAGGCATAGGATAGTATTTTTTAGGTAAGTCTGCATATATTTTTACATTTTCTTGTTCTAAATAAGATACAATTGTATTTTCTCGTTCTTTAGTAATTTTGTATTTTTCTTCTAACAAAAAACTTAAGATAAATAATACTAAATTTAATATTATTAAAAATATAATAGTATAGTTTTTAGCCAATTTTGTATCCATACTTATCCTCCATATGTTACACTTTCTAAATAATCTTGCCCATCTACGTTTATAAGCCATTTAATGTCTGTTAATTCGTCTACACTATTAAATTTGTAAACTAATTTCATTTTATCTATATTACTATTACCTATATCTACATTTAATAAGAAATTATCAATAGCTTCTATAAAAGATTTTTCTACTGTAATATATTCATCTTCTTTTTCAAAATCATAAATAATTCTTTTATATTTAGATACCATATTGCCTTCTACTGTTATTTCTATCATACTTTTCATACCAGTTTCTTCTTTTTTTTCTTCAGATAAAGTTATAGGAAAGTTATTTATTTTATAGTCAAAATAAAATGTAGTTCCATTTTCATCTATTTCATAATTTTTTAAATAATATTCATTTTTTATGTTAGTATCTTTACTTAAAAATTGTAAAGCAATATTATAAGGGCTATCTTGTTTATCAATACCTATTCCACTTTTATATTTAACATATTCTAAGACACCACTTGGATAATATTTTACAATTACATTTTCATCACTATATGTGTAAGTGTTGTTTATAAATGAGCTAGACTTAGTAACTGGATTTTCAAAAAATATGTCTACATATTTTTCACTTTCAGACAATAAAATTCCACCATCTTGTTCTAAAGGATTAATAGCCGATATTTTATTAACATTAAAAGTTTCTGTTCTAGCTTTAGGTAAAAATTGATTTCTAGTAAATAATGATATACCACTTTCTTCACTAGATATATAATAAAATTCTTTATTTTCTAAGTTAGAAAATTCATTTATAGTATTAAATATATTATTACTTAAATTTTCCTTTGATATTTTAATTTCGTATGCCTGCTTTGTTTTTGATGATAAAAATATAGTTTTTATACTATATTTATCATCTATTAAAGGTACTATAATAATTTTATCAAATTGGTCTATTTTAGAAAGATGATTTGATTTAATATTAAATACTTTAGACATATCTTCACCTTTCATACTAAAATCATAAGTATAAATAATAGCTCTGTTGTTTAATACTTCTTTTATATCAAAATTTTCTATATATGAAAAATCTCCGTCTTTAATACATAAATATATTGCTTCATCAAATATTTTTTTATAATCCGAATTTGATATATTATTATATTTCATAATAAACTGATTATTCCCAGAGTTTATTAATATACTTTCTGTAATATATTTTGTATTTTCTTGTATATTAGCATTACCTGACTTACTTTTTATTAAGTAAAAAAGGCTATAGGTTGAAAAATTTTCAAACCATAGCCCAGTAGTCTGATAAATAGCTAAAAATATCAAAAAAGTTATAATAAAATTTTTCCATTTACTTAAATACATATTATCACCTTTAAGTTATTAAGCTATTTTCTTATTCTAGGTAAGACAATAGCTTGTTCTAGTTCGCTTTTTATTTCACTTTTTTTACGTTTAATAGATGTTGTGTTACTATAAGACTTGTTATCTTTATTAACATTTATATCTATAATATTTTCACCTATAACAAGATTTATAGTTTGATTAAAATATTCTGATGCTCCAACAACTATTTTATATTTATTAATTTGTTTTAATTCTTCTTCTTTTTCAAGTAACTTTTCATAAACAGTGATAGTAATCGTCGAACCTTCTTCTGCTTTACCAGTTATAGTTATGGTTTTATCAAAAGTAGACTTTGTTTCTTTAGAGAAATCTAAACCACTTGTTATAGAAAATCCACTATCAGCCTCACTATTAGAAGCAGAGGCTGCAAAAACTAAAAAACTATTAAAAACAGTAAAAATAAATATTGTAGCAAGTGTTAATGTTAACTTTTTCATAACAGTCCTCCCTTCCCTAATTTATATAACTACATAATAAAATTATACAATACTAATGTTACAAATATGTTACAATAGCTTTACTTTTAATTTACAGTATATTGTAATTATACATAATATAGGCATTTTAAAGACTTGTTATTAAAAACTAATTAAAAGTTTTGGTTTTCATAATTAAATTTTAATGTATTTTCTATTTTATTATATTTTTTAAATATAACTTGCATAGTTGTGCCTTCTCCTACTTTACTATATGCTTTTATATCTCCATTATGTTCAGACATTATTTCCTTAGCAATAGAAAGACCTAATCCATTTCCACCCATAGCTCTACTTCTAGCCTTATCCACACGATAAAATCTTTCAAATATCCTTCCTATATCCTCTTTGGGTATGCCTATACCATTATCTTTTATATTTACAATAAAATTTTCTTGTGTTTCTTCCATAAAAATGTGAATACTTGTATTTTCATAACTATATTTTATTGCATTGGATATAATATTATTTAAAACTTGATTTATCCTATCTATATCTGCCATTATCATCATATTTTTATTAATAGGCTCATCTAATATGATTTGTTGGTTTTTCTTATTTGCTATAATAATATTTTGTTTTACACAACCTATAACTATATCATATAAATTTGACATTTTAAAATTAAAATTAATTTTTCCTCCGTCAAGTCGAGAAAGTTCTAAAAGGTCATCTGTTAAAAATTTCATTCTATCTGCTGCTTCATTTATAGTATTTAAAAAGTCTATGGCTAACTCTTTTTCTTCCAAAGCGCCTTCTAAAAGTGTTTCTGTATAGCTTTTTATAGTGGTTATAGGTGTTCTTATTTCGTGAGAAACATTAGCTACAAATTCTTTTCTCATATCGTCTAATTTTTTTTGTTTTGTTATGTCTTTTAAAACTATCATTATACCTTCTATAAAATTATTTTTATCTGTATAAGGGATAAGTACAACTTGTATATATTTTCCATTTTCATCTATTAATATTTCAGTATTTTTATTAAGTCTTATTTGATTTTTGGGTAAGTTTATTTCATTTAAAAAATAATCTAAATTTATTTTATATTGTTCTTCTTCGTCTATACCCATAAGTTCATAAAATTCTTTATTGGCGTGTATAAGACTTCCTAACTCATCAAAAGCTACTACACCATCTGTCATATTGTGTAAAACTATCTCTAATTTATTATTTTCATTTTCCATTTCAGACACAGTTTTTCTAAGCTCTCTTGCCATATGGTTAAAGCTTCGTGTAAGCTGACCTATTTCATCTTCACCTTTTACTATAATATGCTGTTCTAAATGACCTTTAGCCAAAAGATTAGCTTTTTTAGTAAGAAGAGATATAGGAGACGTTATTGTGTTAGAAAACATACTTCCTAAAGTTATAGCCAAAACTAATGCTATAATAACTGATATACCAATAGTATTTGTTGTTTGTTTTAAAGTGTCTTTTATGTTACTAGAGTCCATTTGGACATATATTACATACTCTACGTTATTGTTATTATCAACAATAGGATATCCATAGCTTAACCACTCTTTAACAACAGAATTTTCATCTAAACCTTTTTTAGACTTTTCAAAATTCTCTTTACCAGCTAATGCAGATATAACAATAGAATTTTTATATTGATAAGGACCATCTGTTTCTGAAAAGTTAGTCCCTGCTATTGTTTTTCCATCTTTATCTATTATAGCTCCTTGTATATTTTGAGTAAAAACTCTTTTCATAAAAAGATCTGTAAATCCACTTTGAAAGTCATTTGGGTCTTCATATTGGTCTATAATTTGTTCTTTTATAGCTTTAGAAAAACTTTTAAGTTCTTCTTCTATTTTAGAGGTTTCTTGTTTTTGTATACTAAAGATAATAAATGTACCACTTATTATCATAACAATAAAAACCAATATAAAATATATAAAAATTAATTTAAAACGTACACTCTTCATTTTTCTTGTCCTATCTATGACATAAAATAATAGCCAATTCCTCTTTTAGTTAGTATGAATTTAGGCTTACTAGCGTCATCTTCTATCTTTTCTCTAAGTCTTCTTATAGTAACATCAACTGCTCTAACATCTCCAAAGTATTCATATCCCCAAACTTGTGACAATAAAGCTTCTCTTGTAAAGATTTGATTTTTTTTAAGGGCTAAAAATTTTAAAAGTTCAAACTCTCTTATAGTAAGATTTATAGGTTCGTTTCTTTTAAATACCTCATATCTATCAAAATTAATTGTTAAATCACCATATACAAATGTATTATTACTATCTATATTAGGCTGTTCTTCATTTTGTTTTACGCTAGGTTTTCTTCTAAGATTAGCTTTAACTCGAGCCATAAGTTCACGATTGCTAAAAGGTTTTGTCACATAGTCATCGGCGCCTATCTCAAGCCCTAAAACTTTATCCACCTCGTCGGCACGAGCAGTAAGCATAATAATAGGAACATCACTTTTATCTCTTATTCTTTTACAAACACCATAACCATCTATTTTAGGCATCATTATGTCTAAAAGTATTAAATCTGGTTTTTCTGTATCAAAAATTGTTATAGCCATTTCTCCATCTTCAGCTGTTACTACTTCATAACCTTCTTTTTTTAGATTAAATGCAATAATATTCATTATACTTTGTTCATCATCAACCACTAAAATTTTATTAGACAATAAAATCCCCTCCTAAGTGTTTATAGTATTTTATATATTTAAACGTTCTTTTATCCATTTTGTTCCACTATTATTTTATATTTTTATTATAATACATTATATTAGAATATTCAATAATTATATTAATAGGTGTGCCAAAGCACACCTTAGTTTATAGACAAAATAGATGGTATTCTTTATATTAGTTTTACATTTTTAATAAAACACATTTAAAAATTTTAATCACAAGACGTGACTTTTACTCGGATTGTGTAAAAAGCTAGATTTTTAGGGGCTTTAATCCTTGTACGAGAAAATCTGCTTTTTTACTTTGCTTCAATCTCAAAAAGATAAATTTTCATCTTTTCAAAAGGCTGTAGACTTTGCCTACAGCCTAAGATATGATAAAGCACACCTATTGATATAACACAACTTTTTTATTTTTCTCATCTATGCTTACTTTCATATTAGTATTTTTTAAAATATTTTCTAAGTTATAATATTTTTTATTATCTATGTCAATATAATCTTGTAAGTATGTTTCATCTAATGATATTTTGTTTAATTTAAAATAATTCTCATCTACAAAAAATTTATTATCTATTTTATAAACAACACTATTTAACTTATATTCTTGCTTAACTTCTCTATTATTATCTGCAAAAATAACTGAATCTAAAAAAATACCATTATTAAGTGCTTGTGTATAAGCTTCTAATATTTTTTTGTTGTCTGTAATTAAATAATTTTGTTTATTAACTTTACTTGTTTTAAATGTATCATAGTTTATATAATTAATCATTTTTAATCTTTTATATTTATAAGGTATATTATTAAAATATCTATTAATTTCATTTACTTTATCACTTATATTATAATTATAAGAAGTACTTCCAAAATGTGATATAGCTAAATTTATAAATATAGGTTTTTTATTTGAATAATTTTTATATATATAATCAAATTCTTTAAACATTATATTAAGTTTGTTATCTTCTCCTATATTTTCATATATATCTATACCAATCCAATCTACATAACTATCTCCGGGATAAAAATCTTTTGCATTATAAACTAAATCTTTATCTACACTCCAAACAATAGCTACATTAGGGGCATAAAGTTCAAAGTATGCTTTAGCCTCTTGTAAAAACTCTATATATTCCTCATTTTTATCTATAAAATAGTTATTAACTGGATATATACTAATAAACATAGGTATTTGTAAATGTCCAAAATCTTTAGCCATATTTTTCATAAGCTGTTTGTTAAATAAGTCTTTTTCATTTTCTGGAGGTAGTATAGTTATAAAAGGAGTTTTTAAATTAGAATAACAATTTAAAATCCAGGATAAAGGATAACTTTCTCCAAGTTTTAAGCTATACATATATATACTAGGACTAGATTTAGTAAAGTCTTCAAATTCTTCTATAAAATCTCCTTCTGTTTGTTCTATAAAAATTCCAAAATAACAATCTTCTTCTGGTTCATATTTTTTTAAATTATAGTCATCTTTTTTATAAAGATTATAAACCTCCATTTGTTTATAGTTATTTTGAACATTTACTGCAACTATATTTTCATCTGATACATTTTTATTACACCCTACTAAAAAAATGCTTAATATAATGATACATATTTTTTTCACAAACACACCCTCTTTTAACCATTTTCTTTTAAGTATGTGTTTAAC
Source organism: uncultured Clostridia bacterium (assembly GCA_944383305.1). Taxonomy (GTDB): domain Bacteria; phylum Bacillota; class Clostridia; order Lachnospirales; family CAG-274; genus Tyzzerella. The sequence continues at coordinate 24,420 of CALWOZ010000016.1, forward strand.
GCTTCTAGATAATGTACATAAAATTTACCTGTTGATTTTATAAGATACTTTTTAGAAAATGCACTATATGGTATAGATTTTCTTCCTCCATTTTTTGCATCTTGCCAATATTTTAATATATCTTTAAATGGTAAATAATAATATTCATCATACATTTTAAAATATACTAGCATAAAGGCTATACCTTCTTGTTTTTCAAAATCTTCCATAAAATCTAACTGGTGCTGATGGATATTTTGTAAAGGCAAAAACCCCTTGCTTGTTTCTTTTGCATCAAAACATACAGGGATACCTTGTACTACTCCCATATAATCTACTATACTTTTTTCATTAAAATATGCTAATGTTATTGTTCTGTTTTCATTGTCTATTTTAACTGGCTTTATAGGAGTTGGTATCTTTTGGATTATTGCCAAATTTTTTTCTCTATATACCTGATTAGTAAGATTTATAAATTCTTCAAGGGTGCTTCCCCTAAGTCCACGACTATTAAAATATGCCATTATATCACCTTTTGTCATTTAATTTTTCTATTGCCCATAAGACATAGTGTTTTATATCTTCTCTTGTATCATTTTTCATTTTTTCTAATATATTTAAAGCCTCTTTGCTATATTTGCCGTTGGCTAAAGCAATTATTGCATTTCTTTGCAATATTTTTTTGCCTCGCCAGCCACAAGCTGTTTTTTTATATGTCATTTCAAATTCTTTGTTAGACATAGTTAAAATCTTTTCTATATTAGGATAAAACATATCTAAATTGGATACTTTTTCTATATAGGTATTTTTATTATAAGGGCATACCTTTTGACAAATATCACAGCCATATATTTGTCTGTTTATAAGTTTTCTTTCTTCTTCACTATCTAACTGTTTTTTTTGAGTAAGATATGATATACACATTTTATAATTAAAACCATTTTCTAATATAGAACCACTAGGACAAGCTTTTATACACTTGTTACAGTCTTTACATAAATCTTTAATATGTGTATTTTTTGTAGGTTTAAGCTCTACATTTGTTATTATATAGCCTATAAAAAATATAGACCCAAGTTTTTTATTAATAATATTCCCACTTTTACCTATTTGACCTATTCCACACCTTTTAGCCACTTCTCTATCTACTAAAGGTCCAGTATCTACAAATATATCACCTTGTATATTAAGGCTATTTTTAATATATTCAAGTTTTTCTTTTATAAGTATATGATAGTCAAGTCCCATAGCACCAATAGATATTTTCCCTCTTATTTTATTATCTATATTACCTACAAATATTTTGTTATAGCTAAGTCCTAAAGCTATGATACTTTTTGCATCTTCTCTAATAAGTTTAGGATTTATTCTTTTTTCAATATCTTTTTCTACAAATGGTGTGTCTATTTTTTCTAATATATGTTTTATATTAGAAAATGGACTAGCATCTCCTATGCCTATAACTGTATTTTCCTCTTCAAAAGAATATATTTTTTGTTCTAATCTCATATTATTCTTCCTTTAACTTTTGTTTTAATATAGGCCATATTTCTTCTTTTTCTAAACCTCTTTTCCACGCTCCAGCCCCTGCTATGTCATATTCTAAAACAAGGTCTAGCCTTTTACTTACACTTTGTTCATCTTCTAGCCATACTCTGTAAGTTTTATTGTCTTCTTTAGCCTCACCATAGTTTTGTTCTGTTTCACTATCAAAAGTAAATGTACCACCTTTTTCTTCTATAAAATCATATGCTCCATTCATACCATAAGCTTTAGAAGAAAGTTCTATTTCTCCGTTTTCCAAAGTTTCAGTCCATAGTCTACAATAAAAAGGAATTCCTAATATAAGTTTTTCTTTTGGTACACCCTCTGCTAATGTATCTTTTATAGCAGTGTTTGACCAAGACATAGATGCTACAGAACCAGCACTTTCAGATCCAGCATAATACTCATCATATCCCATAACTATAACATAATCTACTATTTTTCCAACTTCATTTCTATTATAATGTGCAGTCCACGGTTTTGGTACAAAAACATCTACGGATAAAACTGCTCCCTCTGCTCTTAAAGCAGGTGAAAGCTCTCTTAAAAATTGTATAAAATTATTTCCATCTTCTGTTGGTACACTTTCAAAGTCTATATTTATACCATCTAAATCATACATAGAAACATATGCTAAAAGTTGTTTTATAACATACTCTCTATTTTCAGTTGATGATAAAACACTATGAGATATTTTTTTATCAAAATTATCTGTCAATAACCCCCAAACTTTATATCCATTGCTATGTGCCCAATTTACATAACCTTTATCTGCTATATTCACAATTTGCCCACTTTCATCCTTAAAAGAAAACCACGTAGGTACTAAAACGTCTACTCCATCGTGATAAGTACGTCTTGATTCAGAACTATTAGCCACAACATTTTGCATTTGGTCAAAAACAAGATTTATTTTACCATTGCTAGCTGTCCACGGTGCTTTAGCCACATAATCATTTTCATAATTATTTTGTATATTTATGTCTTCTATATTTTCTAATAAATTTTTAGGTACAAATCCAATATATCCATTATTAGTTTTAATTTTTGTATATCCATTTTGTTCATTTTCATAAAAGTAAACTGTATCACCTTTTTTAAGCTTTTCTACAAAAGGAGATTTTTTATCAGCACCTTTTCTAAGTCTTGTATTACTTTTTAAACTAGCCTTTTTATAATCATCTTTTACTATATCAAGTATTTTTGTTTGTTCTATATATTCAAAATTTAAGCCATAAAAATCTTGTAAAAATAATTTTGGCATATAAGCAATCTCATCTATATTATATATTGGTAAGTCTAGCTCCAAAGGTTCATTATTTACAAAATACTCCAACTCATCTGTTTTCATTCTTATAACATTGTTTTCATTTGTTATAGTAAGCTTATTTTCTTCTTTGTCCCAATAAATATATTGGTCTATGTATTCTTTAACAAAATCTATTGGTAAATATATTTCTCCTTCTTGTAATATAGGTGGATTTGTCATTGGTATATAATCTAATTGCATATTTACACCAATTTCATCTTGTGCTAAATCCACACTTTCTCTATAATCTATTTTAGTAAAATTAGGTAAAAATATTTTAGCTATGGTAGCCAAAACAATGACAAAAATAAGTAAGCTTAAAATTTTAAATATATTTTTTAATAATTTATTTTGTCTTCTATTATACATTTTGTTCATTCCCTCCCAACTTAAAATTCATACATTATACGTTTTAAATTTACAATAGTTTTTATTATATTTAACTTAAACAATTTATATTAATTTTATTATCATTAATCAGTATATTACTATTTATATAATAAAGCAATATAAATTTGTAATATAAAATAAGCTATATGTAATAAAATTATTATTATAGCTTTATTGGAGGTATATATATGAAAATATTTATAGACCCAGGACACGGAGGTAATAACCCTGGGGCAATAGGTCCTAATGGTCTACAAGAAGCTGACGTAAATTTAGACATTGGTTTAAAATTAGGGAGAATTTTATCAAGTTGGGGATATGAAATAAACTATTCAAGAACTATTGATAAAACAGTAACCTTAGGTGAACGTGCCAGACTGGCTAATGAATGGGGTGCCAATTATTTTGTAAGTATACATTGTAACTCTAATGTAAATCCAGAGGCAAATGGAACTTCTACTTACTTTTATAGGCCAGGTATAGTAGCAGAAAGTTTTGCAATAACAGTTAATAATAGTCTAGTTAGACAAATAGAACTACAAGATTTAGGAGTATTTCCTGCTAATTTTGCTGTATTACGTCTCACTAGAATGCCAGCCATATTAGTAGAAACTGCTTTTATATCTAATCCTTATGAAGCTAGTTTGTTAGCTACAAATTCTTTTAGACAAAATTGTGCCGTTGGTATAGCTAATGGTATAGCTGAGTTTACAACTTAATCACCTTTTTACAAATTATGTATTACCTTAATTATAATTAATAAAGGCTATTTTAAATAGCCTTTAGGGCTGTAGACTTTGTCTACAGCCTTTCGAAAAGATGAATTTTCATCTTTTCGAGATTAAATCAAAGTAAAATTCTCTCACAAGGGCTAAAGCCCCTAAAAATCTAGCTTTTTACACAATCCGAGGCAAAGCCCCGTCTTGTGATTAAAATTTTTAAATGAATTGCATTTAAAAATATAAAACTAATGTAAAGACTCCTATCTATTTTATCTACAATCTAAAAGGCTATTTTAAATATACTTTTATTCTTTGATTATATAATTTTATGTTATAAAAGTATTTTTTCATAGGCTACTCTATCTGTTAAATCTTCTACTTTTATTATACCACAATATGTAAAATTATTTCTTTCTATAAGACTAATCATAGGTTTATTAAGTTTATGAGTATCTATTCTAAGGCTTTTTGCTTTATTTTTTAAACAGTATTCTTCACTATATTTTAATATTTTATTTCCTATGCCTTTTCTTTTATAATTATTATGGATAGCTATTCTATGAATAGTACCATATAAGTCATTAGTTAGCCACTTTCCATCATATATTTTTTTATAATTTTCATCCTCACCTATAATAAGTGCAAATGTAGCAATTATATTATTATTATCTACTACTACAAAACTTGTATTTTCATCTATATCTCTTTTTATTGTATCATAGGTTGGATATTCACTATTCCACTGAAAAATCTTTTCCTGTGTAAAATACTCTTTTGCTTGATTTATTATATTTAAAATATTTTCTATATTTTCATATTTTGCATATTTTATCTCCATAATATCTCCTTAAGTATATAATAAGCTATCAATACTAGGTACTGATAGCTTATTTATATGTATAATTATAAAATTAATAATTTAAATTTTATATTTAAGCACAATTTATAATAACAAAAATTATTGAGTTAAAAATTCTGCTAATTCTTTAACTGCTTCTTCTTCATCATTTCCTTCTGCTAAAATAGTAACGTCTTTTCCATCTAAACCACCAAGAGCAATAAGACCCATTATACTTTTTGCATTAACCTTTTTATCATCAAGCATAATCTTAATACTACTTGTAAACTTACTAGCTGTTTGTACAATTAAAGCAACTTCCCTTGCCTCAATAGATGCTGTTATTTTTAAACTTTGTTCTTTCATCTTATTTTCCCCCTTAGGTTTTCTGCTATACTATTTATTTTTTTAAGTCTATGATTAACACCTGACTTACTTATAATAGGGTCTGTCATTTGACTAAGCTCTTGAAGACTTATGTCTGGATTTTCAAGTCTTAAAATAGCTATTTCTTTAAGAGGCTTTGGCAAAATGTCTAGCCCTACTGTTTCTTTTATAAATTCTATATTTTCTTTTTGTTTAACACCTGTTAATACGATTTTGTTAAGATTAGCCGTTTCACAGTTTACTATTCTATTTATATTATTTCTAACATCTTTAAAAATTCTTATATTTTCAAGTTCTAATAATGCTTTATGAGCTTCTATAATATTTAATAATTCTACTATTTGTTCAGCTTCTTTTATATAGACTATAAAATGGTCCTTTTTTTCAATAGCCTTTGCGTCTATATCAAAAAAGTTAATTAAATTTTTTAAATTTTGAGCTTGATTATATGTATTACATATAAATTCTAAATGGTAGTTTTTTTCTGGTGAACAAATATAACCAACACATAAAAATGTACCTCTTATATATGCTCTTTTACAACATATGCTATTTACAATAATAGAATTACATATTTTTTCTTCATATATATTTTGATTTATTGTATTAAAAATTTTATGTATAAATTCTTCATTATCTATACTAATTTTATAAGTTCTTCCATTATCTGAATATATACAAATATCTACATTAAAAATAAATTTTATAATATCTTTAAATTTATCTATTATAATTTTATTTTCTGATAATATATTAATAGATAACGGTTCATATTTTATATCTCCACAAAAATTTATAATAGAAGCTAACTCTGCTATTGCACAATGTCTATTATTTAATATTTTAGAGATTTCTTTTTTTACATTTAAAGAAAAGGACATATTTTATCACCTTATTGTACTATACTACTTCTTACTATCTTTGTCAATATCTCTATGAGTGATAATAGTGCTATATTGTAGTTTATTAAGACTATTATATAATTCATTAGCTAAAGTTACTGAACGATGCTTACCACCTGTACAGCCAATTGCTATAACCAATTGATTTTTACCTTCTTTTATATAATTAGGTATTAAAAAATTCACCATATCTAAAAGTTTATTTAAAAAAATGTTACTTTCTTCATATTTCATAACATAATCGTGAACTAAAACATCATTTCCTGTTAAAGGTTTAAGTTCTTCTATATAAAATGGATTGGGTAAAAATCTAACATCAAAAACTAAATCTGCATCACTAGGTATTCCATACTTAAATCCAAAAGATAAAATATTTATCATAAGACTATCAAATTCTTTATTTTCAATAAATATATCATTTATTTTTTGTTTTAATTGTCTTGCTAAAATATGGCTTGTATCAATAATATAGTCTGATTTTCGTCTTATATCACTTAATAACTCTCTTTCTCTTACTATACCTGTTATTATTCTTTCGCCTTTTGCTAAAGGGTGTCTACGTCTTGTTTCTTTATATCTTTTTAACAATACCTCATCTGAACAATCTAAAAATAATATTTCAAATAAATGTTTTTCACTTTTTATTTCTAATAGATAGGTAAAAAAATCGTCAAAAAGCTTACCTCCTCTAATGTCTATCCCTATAGCAACTTTTTCAATTTCTGTCCCTGGTTTGTCACAAAGTTCTATAAACTTTGGTATTAAAGAAGGTGGTAAGTTGTCTACACAAAAGTATCCTATATCTTCAAAAAATTTTAAAACAGTACTTTTGCCTGCTCCAGACATACCTGTTAATATAACATATTTCACATATATCACCTAACTTTCGCCTATAACTCTTATTTCTTTTTCAAGGTTAATATTAAACTTATCTTTAACCTGCTTACAAGCAAAATCTGCTAACTCTAAAACATCTTCACAAGTGGCATTACCATTATTTATTATAAATCCACAATGTTTTTTAGATATACAGGCTCCACCTATTGTTTTCCCTGCAAGTCCAGCCTCCATAATTAACTTTCCTGCAAAATTATTAGGTGGTCTTTTAAATGTACTTCCTGCACTAGGATATTCTACTGGTTGTTTTTCATTTCTTATTTTATTATTTTCTTTCATTTTAGCTAAAATTTCGTCTTTATTACCTTGTTCAAGTTCAATTAAAACCTCTAAAACTATTAGTTTATTTTTTAATATTTTACTATTTCTATATTCAAATTCACATTCTTTATTATTTAAAATAGTAACTTTGTTATCTTCTAAAACGGTAACTTGTTTTATAACGTCTTTAAGTTCTCCACCATAAGCTCCAGCGTTCATACAAACACCACCACCAATAGTCCCTGGTATACCAGATGCAAACTCAAAGCCTTTTAATGAGTTATCATATGCTTTTTTAGCTATCGCACTAAGGGTTGCTCCTGACTGTACTTTTATTATATTTTTGTCTAATTCTATTTTATTAAAATTTTTAAATAACTTTATAATAACTCCTCTAAATCCTTTGTCTGAAACCAAAAGATTGCTACCGTTTCCTATGACATAATATTCTATATTATTTTGTTCACAAATTTGTATACACTCTATTATCTGTTCTAATGTATATGGCAATATTAAAATATCAGCATTACCACCTATTTTAAAAGTAGTATGTTTTTTCATAGGCTCATTTATAAAAATTTGTTCTTTGCTTAAAACTTTTTCAAATATATTCAATATAATGTTCCTCCAGTATGGAAATATATCACTAGTATATGCAATATTTTAGATTTTATAATTTCAATTAAGCTATGACTTTATTTTTCAAAATAAAAATTATAAACTTACTTTTTTTAATTCTTTTACAATACTTTGCAAAATATTTAATAAAAATAGTAAGAATAGCTATTTAAATAGTCGTTTATTTTTATACTTTACTAATCATAGCAGCACCTATTATACCAGCATCATTACCTAAAATAGCGGGAACTATTTTAGTGTTAAACTCATTACCATAAATCATTTTTTTAGCTATTTCTTCTATTGGTTTAGTAAGCTTTTCACCTCTAGCAGAAGCCCCACCACCTATACATATTATAGCTGGTCTAAATATATTAACAAAGTTGACTATACCAATAGCTAAATAAGTATTAAACCTTTCTATAACTTTAATTGCTATACTATCGCCTAAATCATAAGCATCAAAAACATTTTTTGCATTTATATCATCTATACTATCTGATAATTCCAAAATTTTACTATTATTATCTTGTTCTAATAGTTGTTTTGCATATTTTATGATAGAACTAGCAGATGAAAACACCTCTAAACACCCTTTTTGACCGCAATTACAGTATTCTCCACCAGTATAATCTACAATAGTATGTCCTAATTCACTTTCACCAAGATAAGTACCTTTTGCCAACTTATTATCTAAAATTACACCACCACCTATACCAGTACCAATGGTAATCATTATGCCGTTTTCATATCCTTTCATACTACCACATACAAATTCTGCTATTGTGGCACAATTTGCATCATTTTCTAAATAAATAGGCAAATTTATATACTTTTTCATTTCTTTTTCAACATTTATATTGTCAAAATTAATATTACTAGATGATACTATAATTTTATTTTTACTATCTATAAGTCCTGGCGAACCAATACCAATAGAATGTATACTATTAAAGTCAAGTCCTTCTTCTTTAATAAGGTCTATTGCAACTTGTGCCATAGATTTTATTATTTGACTTCCTTCTCTTTCTGGAAGAGTTGGTGTTGATATACTTCTTATTATTTTGCCATCTTCTGTAACAATTCCACCCTTTATTGTAGTGCCTCCTAAATCAATGCCTATGTAATACATTTTTAATCCTCCTTAAAGGCTTTAAATTATAAGTTATCCATATTTTTCATAATTCTTTCATTCAAAGCTTGTGCTGCATTATATCCCATTTTCTTTTGTCTTCTATTGACTGCTGCTGATTCACATATCATAGCAAGATTACGACCTGGTCTTACTGGAAGAGTTTGACAGACTATTTCATTTCCCAATATTTCCATATATTCTTCATTAAGTCCTAATCTATCATACTGTTTGCCTTTTTCCCACGCTTCTAGCTTTATTATAAGGTCTATACCTTGAGTATCTTTAACTGATTGTACCCCAAACATTTGTTTTACATTTATTATACCAATACCTCTAAGTTCAATAAAATATCTTATAACCTCTGGACAACTTCCTACAAGAGTGTTATGTGAAACTTTTTTAATCTCTACGGCATCATCTGCTACAAGTCTATGTCCTCTCTTTATAAGTTCTAATGCTGTTTCACTTTTACCTACACCACTTTCACCTATTATGAGCACTCCCTCTCCATATATGTCTACAAGAACTCCGTGCATAGTAACCCTTGGAGCCAATTGTACTCTTAACCATCTTATAACTTCACTTTCAAATTCTGACGTTGGATAATTAGTTTGAAATATAGGTACATTATGTCTTATGGCAGCATCTAATAACTCTTGTGCTGGTTCTAAATCTCTACAAAATACTATACAAGGCACTTTATAAGCACATATTTTTTCAAATATTTCTTCTTTTTCTTCTTTTGATAATGTAGCTATATATGATTGCTCTACTAATCCTATTATCTGTATTCTCTCAGATGAAAAGTATTCAAAAAAACCAACTAATTGTAAGGCTGGTCTGTTTACTTCTGGGTGGATTAAAGTTTTTTCTGAAAAATCTACACAAGTTGTTAGATTTTTTAATTCATATTCTTTGACTAATTGTTCTATTTTTACAGAATACATATATTCTCTCCTTAAAATTAACTTTGTTTAATAGCTCTTTTGATAAAAAATTCTCCATATTCTAGCTCTATTTTTCTTGTACCATTTTTATCAATAACAAATATTTCACATTCTTCTACTAAAGAAATTCTTAGTTTTTTAGTAAAATTATTATTAAGTTGTTTTAATATTTCTAATACTGATACATCTTCTAATATATCTTCTGATATTATATTTATTACAAATTCACTTTTTACAATATTAATTTTTATGTGAACATTTTTAAATTCTTTTGTATTTTCATCAAAGTATACATAGTCTGTCACAAAGTTATCCATAATATCACCTCAAAAATATTTTCTATACTTTATAATATAACAAATTTTATTTTTTTTCAATAATAATATGAATTTCAAGTATATTTTTATATAAAACTATCAAATATATACCCTCTTATAATTTTTACTTTATAATTTATGCACCAATTAACACCTTTTATGGTAATATTATAAACTTTAATTATAATTATTTATTTTATATATTTTTATAGATTTTTAATATGAATATTATATTTTAAAGAATTAAATAATAATTTAATAATGATTTAATATTTATATACTAATTAAATTATATATAAATGTAATTTAAAGTTGACTTTTTATGCTTAAGGTTATAAAATTGTATGATAGAATGTTTTTTTATAATTATTTGTCAAAAAATCACCTTTTGACATAAATTATAAAAAACAACTATTACTATTATTCTTAATTCAATCAATTTTTTGATATTTTATATCAAAAAAATCTATTTCTAGTATTCTCAAATAAAAATTTAAACAAAAGTCAATTTATAATTTTTATTTGTAAGAATAAAGTCATAGCTTAATTATATTAAATAAACTTTAGGAGGATTAATATGTCCAATAAGGATAATGAAAACAAAAACTCACAACAACTTTTTAGTGAAGATATTACAAAAAAATTAGTTAAAAACATTTTAGATAATGAACCTGAAAATACAAAAACAACTAAACAACCTGATTTTAACATAGAATATGAAGACTACGATAGCCAACAATTTGATGAAGACTTAGAAGAAGACTTTGATGAAGAATACAGTTATGAAGAAGATTATTATGAATATAATGATGATTATAATATAAAACCTTCAAAAAAATCTCAATCTAAAAAAATAAATAAAAATACTAAATCTCAAAATCAATATAGAAAAAACATAGAAATGTATGGTAAGGACTTTTTTGAAGATGACTATGATGATTATGATGATAGTTCTCCATCATTAATAGGTAGAGTTATATCTTTTTCTATTATTATAGTATTGACTATATCTACTGCCTTTTTAGCTTTTAGCTTAAAATCTACAAAAAAAGAATTAACCGATGCAAAAGCAGAAATACAAGAACTTCTTGACAATAAAGAGGATACAGAAAATAAACTAATGGAAGAATCATTAAAAAGTGAAGTAGATGCTTTAAAAACAGAAAACGAAAATTTGAAATCTCAGTTAAATCCTAATAATTCAAGCACGACTAATGATACAAGCACTCAAACAACGTCTAAAAACACAAGTTCATCTACAAATAACAACACTACTACAAATAATAGTAATAATTCTTCATCATCTGAATATATTGTTAAAGAAGGAGATATTATTTGGAATATTAGTAAGCAAGTTTATGGAAATGGTTCTTATTATCAAAAAATATTAGATGCCAATGGTCTTACAGAAAATAGTATTCTTAAGCCAGGTCAAAAACTTATTATTCCAAATCTTAATTAGGAGGAAATATGGATTACAACGATCTTACTTTAGCTGAACTTAGAGAAATAGCTAAAAAACATAATATAAAATCTATTACAACATACAAAAAAGATGAACTTATATCTATTTTAAATAACATAAAAAATGAAAAAAACACAAATCAAAACGATTATAAAGAAGAGTTGGACAAGCCTTACAATATTCAATTAGATAAACCAGAAAAAGCTGCATATTTAAAAGAACTTGATAGTGGTATAAGTGCTGAGGGAATATTAGAGGTTTTAGCTGATGGTTATGGCTTTTTAAGGAGTAATAATTATCTTTCTGGTTCAAATGATGTTTATGTTTCTCCAGCTCATATTAGAAGATTTAATTTAAAAACTGGTGATTATATAAAAGGAACTTTAAGAATTCCTAAGGAAAATGAAAAATTTTCTGCTTTATTATTTGTAAGCACTGTTAATGGTGACTCTCCTGTTTCCATTGTGTCTAGACCTAACTTTGAAAAGCTTACACCTATATATCCACAAGAAAAACTAAACTTAGAAATAGGTCAAAATAATTTATCAGGAAGAATTATAGATATAGTTTGTCCCATAGGAAAAGGGCAACGTGGTATGATAGTTGCTCCTCCTAAAACTGGCAAAACTACATTATTAAAGTCTATAGCAAATTCTATAATAAAAAATCACCCTGAAGTACATTTATTAGTTTTATTAATAGATGAACGTCCTGAAGAAGTTACAGATATGCAACGTTCTATTGTAGGAGATAATATTGAGGTAATATACTCAACTTTTGATGAACAACCAGACCATCATAGAAGAGTAGCTGAAATGGTTTTAGAACGAGCTAAAAGATTGGCTGAACAAGGTAAAGATTTAGTTATACTATTAGACAGCATAACTAGATTGTCTAGAGCTTATAATATTTTAATTCCATCTAGTGGTAGAACATTGTCTGGTGGACTTGACCCTGCTACATTATATATGCCTAAAAAATTCTTTGGTGCTGCTAGAAATATTGAAGAAGGCGGAAGTCTTACTATTCTTGCTACTGCTCTTATAGATACTGGTAGTAAAATGGACGATGTTATTTTTGAAGAATTTAAAGGGACTGGCAATATGGAGCTAGTTCTTGACAGAAAAATAGCAGAAAGGCGTATATTTCCCGCTGTTGACATATCAAAATCTAGCACTAGAAAAGAGGAACTTCTACTTGATAAAGAATATTTAGATGCTTCTTATTATATTAGAAAATGCTTTGGTAATAATCCAGTCCAAAACATTGATATTACAGAAAAAATATTATCTATATTAAAATCTACCAAAAATAATAAAGAATTCTTTAAAGTTCTTCCAAAATTAGATATAAATTAATTTATAATAATAAAAATATTAAATATACTAAAAAATTATTGCAATATATATGTATATGTGATATAATTCATTTGTTATGTTAATATGGAGATGCCAAAATGTATCTCAAATTTTTAGAAAGAGGTGTTTTACATGAGAGAAGGAATTCATCCAGAATACTTTCAAGCTAAAGTAAAATGTAACTGTGGAAACGAATTTATCGCTGGTTCTACAAATGAAGAAATTCGTGTTGAGGTTTGTTCTAAATGCCATCCATACTATACTGGCAGTCAAAAACTTTTACTTGATGCTGGTGGACGTGTTGACAAATTCAATAAAAAATACGGTAGAAATAGTCAATAATAATTTATTTTTATTAATCAATTTTTTTGATACTTTGTATCAAAAAACAGTTATTCCTATTATTCTTCTTAGATAAAAATTAAAATCTATTTATAATTTTTATCTTGAACAATAAAATAATAGCTTATGTATAAAAACCCTAGAGTTATAAAAATTCTAGGGTTTTTTATATTAAATTTTTAACTATATAAACTAAAAATAAAATAATCAAAAATTTATACATTACAAATACATTACAATTTTTTAATAAATTGTAAAAAACCTTGTTTTTACCTTGAAAAAATAACAATATTTTGATATACTTTAATTTGATTAACATTTTAGGAGTTTATATTATGAAAGATTTGGATATTAATTATAAGAAAAGATTTTTTTCAATATTTTTTAGTATTTTGGGCATATTTTTGATAGTTTTATTATTTGTATTTTTTGGATATAAATTTTTAAATGCCGAACCTGTTTACGACCCGCTAAAACAAAGAGACTCTACACTTATAACCGATAAAGAGCTAAAACAACAAGAAGAACAACAATCTAAAGGAATATTTACCCCACCTGTTAGGACAAATATTTTAATAACTGGTGTAGACAAAGCAGAAAACTTAACAGACGTTATGATGGTAGCTAGCTTTATTAGTACAACTGGAGAGATAAATTTACTATCTATTCCTCGAGATACTTATATAAACTTTTCTGGAGAAGAACTTAAAAATCTTAGAAATATAAATAGTGGTGCTCCAAGTGTTATGAAAGCAAATGCTATATACGCCTATACTAAAGACAGTGGTATGGATACTTTAAAAAGTATAGTAGAATCTATGTTAGGTATAAAAATAGATTATTATGTAAAAGTTGATTTAGATGCTTTTATAAGTATTGTAGACGCTGTTGGAGGTATATACTTTGATGTTCCTAAAGGTGGACTTAGATATAGTGACCCAACTCAAAATTTATACATAAATCTTAAAGAAGGAAGGCAACTATTAGATGGTAAATCTGCTGAGGGATTAGTTCGTTTTAGAAAAGGTTATGCTAGACAAGATTTACAAAGAGTAGAAGTTCAACAACAATTTATTAAAGAATTTGTTACTCAAATATTAGATAAAGATACATTAATTAATAATTTAGGTGAAATTTCATTAAGTCTTATAAAATATGTAGAAACCAATTTTACTCTATCAGATTTACCTAAATATTTAAACTCTATCCCAAATATTAATACTGAAAAGATGAAAACAACCACTTTACCTGGTTCACCTCAAAGCATAAATGGAATATCTTATTATATTTTAGATACTAATAGTACTAAAGAAATTGTTGATGAATTTTTCTATGGTAATACAGACCCTGAAAAAGAAGTTATTGCCGAAGAAACTACTGATACTTCTAATACAGAAAAAACATCTTAAATAAACTATATTTGGAGGTAAATATGAAAAAGAAATTTTTAACATATACATTAGCTTTAGCTTTAAGTCTATCAACATTTATTCCAAAAAATGTTTTGGCTGACTCTAATCTTTTATATGTAGACAAAGAAACTCAAACTATAACAGATGGTCTTATATATGAAAAAAGTGAACGTCTTTATAAATCTGGTTGGAAAGATGTTCACATTTTAACAGTAGACTTAACAAATCCTAATGTAGACATAGAAATAATAGATTCTGTAACAGAACACGGACTTAAAAAAAATGTAGAAAGTCTAGTAAAAGAAAATAATGCCATAGCTGGCATTAATGCCGACTTTTTTGGTTCTGGCAATCCAGGGTCTAGTATGGGACAAATAATAGTAGATGGAAATATTAATGAAGCTCAAAATTATTATAATGCTTCTTCTAATAGTTATGCTGGTATATTTTTAGATAAATATGGCAATGCATTTATAGACTATATAAAATCTAATTTAAGATTATATAATGATAAAGTATCTTTAGAGCTACAAGCTAAAAATAAAATAACAAATTTTAAAAAACCTGTATATTTTGATAGAAGTGTAATAACTAATACACAAGACTTAGATAAGAGAAATAAAAATCTTTTTAAAGTAGTAGTTCAAGACAAAAAAATAATTAAAAAAGCTGGTGCTGGCGAAGTTGTAGATATACCAGAAAATGGATATATAATCGTTATGAATAAGGATACTGCTTCTGAAAAATTAGCTTTATTTAATGTAGGAGACCCTCTTTACTTTACAGAAAGTTATAAGTTTGTATTTAGAGAAAATAAGGATATAAGTGAAGTTTTAACTGGTATATCTGCTGGTGGAGAAATATTAAGAAATGGACAAGCTATATCTACTGGTATGTCAATTTCTCCTAATTCTAGAAATCCTCGTAGTGCAGTAGGTGTTAATAAAGAAAAAACAAAGCTTATATTAGTAGCTGTTGATGGTAGAGGTCAAAGTACTGGTGCTACTCATAGTGAAATGGCTAATATACTCTTAGAATATGGAGCTTATGATGCGATACACCTTGATGGTGGTGGTTCTACAACAGTTGCATTAAGAGAAGAAGGAGAAAAAGATGTTAAAATAGTAAATAACGTTTCTGATAGTTCTCCTCGACTTGTACCTAATGCTATTGGCGTAAAAACTACAAATCCTACTGGTGATGTAGCTTCATTATTAGTTAGCATAGATAAAAAAGATGAAGAATCTATTGTAGCTGGTGTAACGTATGGATTAAAAGTAACTGGTGTAGATGCTAATAAAAATCCAGTAGATATAGATACTAGTCAAGTTACGTTTTCTTTTACAAATGAAAGTGACGGAACAATAAATAATAATTATTTCTTATGTAATAATGCTGGTGATTTAACAATAAATGCAACTTATTCAAATGGTGCAACTGGACAAATTAATTTTAAAGCAATAGAAGGATTTAACTCTATTATTCCTAATGCAAGCAAAACTTCATTATCTATCGGAGAGAACACTCCTCTATCAATAGTAGCTGTAAATAAAGATGGATTTTCTAAAGCTATAGATTCTTCTTTAGTATCTTGGAGTGTTGATAATTCTGAAATTGGATATATACAAAATAATGCTTTTTATGCAAAAGCAGAAGGTTTAGCCACTCTTACAGCAACATATAATGGTTTTAGTGCATCTATTACTATCGCCGTTGGTAACACCCCTACTCCTGTTACCTCTTTTGAAGAAACTAGAAATTTATTTATGATGTACTTTCCTGCTGACAAAACAGTTTCTGGTGGAGCTGGAATAACTAACGCTGCTTCATATGACGGTAAAAACAGTCTTTTATTAAGTTATAATTTTAAAGAAAATGTTTCAACGCCTCAAGCTAGCTATGTTTGCTTTGAAAGGCAGCCTATAACTTTATCTGGTTCACCAAATGCTATACAAATGCAAGTTAAAGGTGATGCTAGTGGCAATATGTTAAAAATGGTATTAAAAGATAAAAATAATAAAGAATATATATTACCTGTTTTAAATGAAATGCTATCTAAAGACTGGGTTACAGCAAATGTTAATATTCCTTCTGATGTTGCATATCCTGTTAGAATAGATAAATTATATGTAGCTACTCTAAGCACTACTGCAAAGGAAAGTGGAACTATATATATAGATGGTATTAATGCTATGACTAAAAGAACTGATGGAGGTCAACTTACAAATTCTTATCAAGATTACTTAAATCAATCTATAAGCCAAATTGCACCTACATCTAGCGAAGAAGATATAAACGTTTTTGGTCAAACTTCAACCAAACCTTATTCAAATTCTAAAACAGTTTTACAAGATGCTATAAACATTATGAAAAATAATGCTAGAGCTATGGTTTTTGCTGGTTCTACTAATTTAGAAGATATAAATACTGGTGTTTCTACTGTGTCTTGGAACAATAAATATAATACTACAAATACAAGTTATTTATCTATTATAAATCTTGCTACTAAAAGTGGTGTTATGAGAACAGAAAGCCCTGACCAATGGAGATGGCTACAAAGCTATTTAACAAACCAAAGTAAAAATAATATCCTTATAAATATGGATAAAAATATATGGGATTCAAATAATGGTCTTAAAGGTGAAAGAGAAAATGAACTATTCCATAAAATTTTAAAGGAATTTGTAGAAGAAACTGGTAAAAATGTAATAGTTGTATCTGCTGTATCGGATAAAACAAATGTATATGTTAAAGATGGTGTTAGATATATTACATTAAACGGTTTAACTAACTCTGACTCTAATAACTTAAATAATTATAAATATTTAAAAATTAGAGTTAGTGAAAATGATTTAAAATATGAAATATGCAATGTTTATAATACAGTAGAATAATATTAATTAACTACAAATAAACCTCCTTTTAGGGAGGTTTATTTATTTAAAAATATTAGACATAACCCTCCAATAAATAAACCAAGGGCAAGTATATATCCCCACCAGGGTATAATAAGTACCAAAAGCATACCTAATCCCATAGACGTCAATATAATACCTATAATTGTACTTAAAGAAAAAATATATCTACAAGGTCTTCCCATTTTATCATCTCCAAATATTATTTATATAATATATTCATATAAATATATTTGTTTACTATTCTATTATTACCTTAACCATATCTTTTAATAAAATTTCATCACTAGATACAAAACAATCATAAGCTAAAATATGTACATTATTATTTTTAGCATTTTTTAAAGCTTGATAAAATTCATAATGTGTTTCTTTATTAGGTTCAAAATATTTTACATTTTTTAATTGAATAACAAACAATATATATGCTTCATATCCCTCTTTTTTTGCCTCTATAAGTTCATTAATATGTTTTATAGCTCTCTCTGATGGAGCATCTGGAAATCTAACAACACCATTATCTTCTAATGTTACTCCCTTAACTTCTATAAATCCTTTTTCTCCTGTCTTTCTCTCAAAATATAAATCAAATCTAGAGTTTTTATATTTTACTTCTTGTTTTATATATCTAATATCTTTTAATTCTTGTATAACACCTTTTTCTATTCCCTCTTTAGCTACATAATTTGGTATTTGACTATCCATATTTATAATTAAATTGCCTTTTTTTACACATATAAGAGAATATTTTGTTTTTCTATTTATATTGTTATTTTCTTCTACAAAAATATCAACACCTTTTATTAATAGTTCTTTACATCTACCCGTGTTTTTAACGTGACAAAGTTCTATTTTATTATTTATTTCTATTTCTGCAATAAATCTATTTTTTCTATTTATAAATTTAGCATATCTTATATTATTATATTTCATATTTTTCTCCTTAAATAATTTTTATAAAAAATAAAGAGATATTTGTATATTAAACTTATATATCAAATGTCTCTTTATTCTATAAAATGGTTTATTTATTTGTGGTAGACTGTGTATTGCCAAGCTTAGAATATAAACTTATACAATATAAACCGGCAAGACCAACTAAAGCATAAACAATCCTACTTAAAAGAGAGTCCATACCACCAAATAGTGTCGCAACTAGGTCAAATTTAAAAAATCCAATAAGACCCCAATTTATAGCCCCTATTATTACAAGAGTTAAGGCTGTCCAATCTAAAGGTCTAGCTTGCATAAAAATACCTCCTAACAAATAAGAATGCTTATAATAGCAAAAATTTTATTAATGCTATTATATTTAGTTTACCCATTTATATTAAATTTATGTTACAAAAATATTTTACAAAATTTTCTTTTTATAAGTTTATGTCATCTACTCTCCCAACTAAAGATATGCTCATCTTATCAATATCAAAAATATTATCTATAAGATAGTCTATATCTTCTTTTTTTATTAATTCTACTTCTTTTATTATTTCATCTGGTGTTTTTATCTTTCCAAGTAAAATTTTAGACCTACCTATACTAGACATTCTATTAGGTGTGCTTTCTAATCCCATTATATAATTGCTTTTTAATTGTTCTTTTGTTTTATCTATTTGTTCTCTACTTATTTTTACTTTTTTAAGATTATTTATTTCGTGTTTTATTATATTTATAGTTTTATCTAAATGACTTTTATTAAGACCTACATAAATATTAAAAAGTCCATTATTTATATAATTAGAATTATAAGAATATATAGAATAGGCAAGTCCGTGTTCTTCTCTTATTTTTTGAAAAAGTATTGAACTCATTCCACCACCAAATATAGTATTTAATAAACTCATACTATAATTATATTTACTATTAAAAGATACTCCCTCAAAAGAAATTACAAGATGCAGTTGTTCTATATCTTTGTAAATTTTACTTTTAGAAGGAATATAAACATAACTTTTATTAGCCTCTAAACTAGATACACCTTTTGCCATATTTTGAACTTTCTCTTTTATTGTGTGTAGTATACTTTCTTTATCAAAGTTTCCTGCAATAGCTATAACTGTATTTTCTCCAACATATTTTTCTTTCATATAATCAAAAAAATCTTGTTGTTTAAAATTAGCTACGTTTTCTTTACTCCCTAATACACTATATTCTAAAGGTGAGTTTTTCCATACCTTTTTTTGTAACTCTGCAAAAACTATATCTTCTGGGCTATCTTCATACATACTTATTTCTTCTATTATAACCTTAGCCTCTTTTTCAATATCATTTTCATTAAACTCTGAATTAAAGAGCATATCTGTTAAAACGTCTATTGCCTTATCTATGTGAGTATCTAACACTCTAGCATAATAACAAGTATATTCTTTAGAGGTAAATGCGTTTAGTTGACCCCCAATATTATCCATTTCTTCAGCAATATCCTTAGATGTTCTTTTACTTGTTCCTTTAAATAACATATGTTCTATAAAATGTGATATACCATTTGTTTTTTTATTTTCATTTATAGAACCATTTTTTATAAATATACCTAAAGCCACAGAACGAACAGAACTTATTTGTTCCATAACAATAGATACTCCATTTTCTAATTTAATTGTGTCAAACATAATTTATACTCCTTTACTAATTATAATATATATATTTTATCCAAAATATATATTATAATTAAATAATTTTTTTGATTATGAAGTATAATAAATTATGCACTTTTACAAAATAAAAATGTTTACAACATAATCACTTTTAATCATATATAAATAATATTAATATAATAATTTAGTTTTATAAAATTTATAATTATTATACACTTTAATATTTAATTTAATACTTAATATATAAATTAAAATTAAGAATAAACCTTATAGAAATCTATAAGGCTCTTATTAAGATTTTATTAAAATTTAACTTAATGCATCTTTTATAGATAAATTTATCCTTCCTTGTTCATCTATTTCTATAACCTTAACTATTACTTCATCTCCTATGTTTACTACGTCTTCTACTTTTCCAACTCTTTCTTTAGAAAGTTTTGATATATGAACAAGACCTTCCTTCTCTGGAGCAATCTCTACAAAAGCACCAAAATTCATAATTCTAACTACTTTACCTGTAAATATTTGTCCTACTTCTGGGTCTTTAGCTATTGCATTTATAATAGATAAAGCTTTATCTATTTTTTCTTGTTCATTTGAACAAACAAATATTTTTCCACCATCTTCTGTATCAATTTTATCAACACCTGTTTGCTCTAATATTTTATTAATAGTTTTACCTCTAGGTCCAATAACATCTGCCATTTTTTCAGGGTCTATTTGTAAGAAACCTATTTTAGGTGCATATTTAGAAAGTTGTTCTCTAGGTTTATCAATAGCTTTAAGCATAATTTCATCTAGTATATATGCTCTAGCTTCATTAGTTTTTTGTAAAGATTGTTTAATAATCTCTGGTGTTAAACCATCTATCTTTATGTCCATTTGTATTGCAGTAATACCTTTGTGACTTCCAGCTACTTTAAAATCCATATCTCCAAAAAAGTCTTCTAAACCTTGTATATCTGTAAGTAAAACAAAATCATCGTCTGTATCTCCAGTAACAAGTCCAACAGATATACCTGCTACTGGTCTTTTAATAGGTACTCCTGCTGCCATAAGAGAAAGTGTAGAGCCACAAACACTAGCCTGAGAAGTAGACCCATTTGAACTTAAAACTTCTGATACAAGTCTTATAGCATAAGGAAATTCTTCTTCAGAAGGTATAACTGGTACTAATGCTCTTTCTGCTAAAGCTCCGTGCCCTATTTCTCTTCTTCCTGGTCCTCTAGATGGTCTTGTTTCTCCAACAGAATAACTAGGAAAGTTATAATGATGAATATATCTTTTAGTCACTTCTAATTCGTCTAATCCATCTAGTTTTTGTGCTTCTCCCATAGAGCCTAACGTAGTAACTGTTAAAACTTGAGTTTGACCTCTGCTAAATATAGCTGATCCGTGAGTTCTAGGTAATATATCTATTTCTGCTTTAAGTTTTCTTATTTCTTCTAATCCACGACCATCTGGTCTTTTATGGTCTTTTAAAATCATTCTACGTACAGTTTCTTTTTCATATTTATATATAGCTTCGTTTATTTGTAAGATAAACTCTTCTTGGTTTTCACCTTCATATTGTTGTAAAAGACTTTCTATAACTTCTTCTTTAAGTGCTGTCACTTGTTCGTCCCTAACTTGTTTTAAGTCTGTAAATACAGCATTTTCCATTCTTTCATCTGTAATAATGTTTATTATATTTTTATATAGTTCTTTATCTACACTATGTTCTTCATAGCTGTGTTTTTCTTTACCAACTTCTTTAGCTATTCCTTCTATAAATTCTGCTATTTTTATATTTTCTTTATGAGCAAGCATAATTGCATTATACATTGTCTCATCGTCTATTTCATTAGCACCAGCTTCTATCATCATAACTTTTTGTTTTGTAGATGAAACTGTTAAAGAAAGGTCACTTTTTTCTCTTTGTTCTGCAGTTGGATTTATTATAAACTCACCATCTATAAGTCCAACCATAACTGCACCTGTTGGTCCATTAAAAGGTATATCAGATATGGATAAAACAATAGATGAACCTATCATAGCCACTATTTCTGGGCTACAATCTTGGTCTACTGACAAAACAGTAGCTACTAGACCTACATCATTTCTATAATCTTTAGGGAATAATGGTCTAATAGGTCTATCTATAAGACGAGAGGTTAAGACTGCTTTTTCAGTAGGTTTACCTTCTCTTTTTATAAATCCTCCAGGTATTTTACCAACAGAATATAATTTTTCTTCATAGTCTATACTAAGTGGGAAAAAGTCTATACCATCTCTTGGTTTTTCAGATGCAGTAACAGCTACTAAAACAACTGTTTCACCGTATCTTACAATAGCAGCACCATTAGCTAATTCAGCTACTCTGCCTATTTCAACAGATAGCTCTCTTCCTGCTAACGTTGTAGAGTACGTATTATACATATGTTTCTCCTTTCGTGTATTAATTCATATTTTATAAATATAAATTAATATTTTTATAAATTATACATTAAGTATAATTATACCACCTTTTATAAATTTTAACAATGTTTTTTAAATATTTTTATAAAATTATAAATATTTTTAATAATTATCATAATTAGCCTATAAATTTACTTTAATAATTTATTAATTTTTATGCTTAAATAATAATATAAAATTTAAAATAAACGTACCTAAAATTAATGATGTACAAGCAAATAATACTCCATTATTAGTATCTTCTATTGCAATCCAATCTTTTATTTTTACTAGATGGTTAGTATAAACAAATTGAAAATATATGGAAATAATAGTTAAAACAAGGCTTAATATTGAAAATATATAAGCTTTTTTATAATTTATATTTTTAAAAAAAATTAAAGCTAGTGGTAAAATCCACGCTATAAGACCTAAAACAAAACTAGCTACATTTAATAAACCATAGTCCATAATTTATCTCCTTTATAGTCAATTTTTATATATTATACATTATAGTAATTTTAAAGTCTACATTTTATTAATAAATTTTTATTACTATTATTTATATTGATATTTTTAGTTATATATTTTATTATTATAGTAAATAATTTTTTAATAATATATATTAAAACCAGCTATTACTAATATTTTTAAAAATAAAGTCATAGTTTAATTATAATAAATTATTTTTACACAAATTAAAATTATTAAAAATATATATTGACAAATAAATAACAATGGTATATAATGTAATTGTTAAATAAATATCAAATAAATTTAACTTAAATATCTATCTTTTATTTGTAGGTATTAAAATCTAAAGTTTTATAATTATTTTAATCTTTGGTTAAATTATATTTTATAAAGTATATAACTTTAGATTATTAAATATATTTTAATTCTTAGGAGGAAAAATTTATGGCTAAAAAGCAACCTGTAACTATTGTTAATAGTGTAGAAACTTTAAAAGCAAGAATGAATGAGCTTAAAGAAGCTCAAAAACAATTTGCTACATTCACTCAAGAGCAAGTAGACGAAATCTTTGCTGCTGCTGCATTAGCTGCTAACAAACAAAGAATATATCTTGCTAAAAAAGCTGTTGAAGAAACTGGTATGGGTATTGTAGAAGATAAAGTTATTAAAAATCACTTTGCTTCTGAATATATATACAATAAATATAAAAATGTTAAAACTTGTGGCGTATTAGAAGAAGATAAATCTTATGGTACAAAAGTTATTGCTGAACCTATTGGTACAATAGCTGCTGTTATTCCTACTACTAACCCTACTTCTACTGCTATATTTAAAACATTACTTGCTTTAAAAACAAGAAATGCTATTATAATAAGCCCTCACCCTCGTGCTAAAGCTTCTACTATTGAAGCTGCTAAAATCGTTCTTGAAGCTGCTGTTGCTGCTGGTGCACCTGAAGGTATTATTGGCTGGATAGATGAACCTTCTTTAGAACTTACAACACAAGTTATGGCAGATGCTGATATTATTTTAGCAACTGGCGGTCCTGGTATGGTTAAATCTGCTTATTCATCTGGTAAACCTGCTCTTGGTGTTGGTTCTGGTAATGTACCTGCTATTTTTGATGAAACAGCTAATGTTAAACTTGCTGTAAACTCTGTTATTCATTCTAAAACTTTTGATAATGGTATGATTTGTGCTTCTGAACAATCTGTTATCGTACACGAAAAAATTTATAAAGAAGTTAAACAAGAGTTTATTGACAGAGGCTGCTATGTATTAAAAGAAAGTGAAATTCAAAAAGTTAAAGACACTATCTTAATCAAAAAAGGTGACGCTTGTGCATTAAATGCTGATATAGTTGGTCAGCCTGCATACAAAATAGCAGAAATGGCTGGTATTAAAGTTCCTAAAGAAACTAAAATATTAATTGGTGAGGTTAGCTCTGTTGAATTATCTGAACCTTTTGCACATGAGAAATTATCTCCTGTTTTAGCTATGTATAAATTTAAAACATTTGATGAAGCTTTAGAAAAAGCTGACGCATTAGTTAAAGATGGTGGTTATGGACATACTTCTTCTATATTTATCGATACATTAGTTGGTAAAGAAAGATTAGATAAATTTACTGCTATGATGAAAACAGGACGTATTGTTGTAAATACACCTTCTACTCACGGTGGTATTGGTGATATTTATAACTTTAATTTAGCTCCTTCTTTAACTCTTGGTTGTGGTACTTGGGGTGGAAACTCTGTTTCTGAAAACGTTGGTGTTAAACACTTAATAAATACTAAAGTGGTTGCTGAAAGGAGAGAAAATATGCTTTGGTTTAGAACTCCACAAAAAGTTTACTTTAAAAAAGGTTGTTTACCAGTTGCTCTTGATGAACTTAGCTCTGTTATGGATAAAAAGAGAGCATTTATTGTTACAGACTCATTCTTATTTAAGTCTGGCGTGACTAAACAAATTACTGATAGATTAGACAGTATGGGTATTAAACACGCTACTTTCTTTGAAGTTGAACCAGACCCAACTCTTGCTTGTGCTAAAGCTGGTGCTAAAGCTATGGAAGCTTTTGAACCTGACTGTATTATAGCTGTTGGTGGTGGTTCTGCTATGGACGCTGCTAAAATTATGTGGGTTATGTATGAACATCCAGAAGTTGATTTCTTAAATATGGCTATGAGATTTATGGATATTAGAAAACGTATCTATACATTCCCTAAAATGGGTGAAAAAGCATACTTTATTGCTATCCCTACATCTTCTGGTACAGGTTCTGAGGTTACACCTTTTGCCGTTATTACAGATGAAACTACTGGTACTAAATATCCTTTAGCTGACTATGAATTACTTCCTAATATGGCTATTATTGACGCTGATTTAATGATGAGCCAACCTAAAGGATTAACAGCTGCTTCTGGTATAGATGCTTTAACTCACGCTTTAGAAGCTTATTCTTCTATATTAGCTACTGACTATACAGATGGTCTTGCTCTTAAAGCTCTTAAAAATATCTTTGGATATTTACCACGTGCCTTTGAACAAGGTGAAACAGACGTTGAAGCTAGGGTAAAAATGGCAGATGCTTCTACTTTAGCTGGTATGGCTTTTGCTAACTCATTCTTAGGTATTTGTCACTCTATGGCACACAAATTAGGTGGTTACCATCACTTACCACACGGTGTTGCTAATGCATTATTAATAACTGAAGTTATGAAATTTAATGCTTCTGAAACACCTACAAAAATGGGTACATTTGCTCAATATGAATACCCTAAAGCTATCGAAAGATATGCAGAAATTGCTGATTTCTTAGGTATTAAAGGTAATAATAATAAAGAAAAATTTGATAACCTTGTTAAAGCAATTGAAGAGTTAAAAGATAAAGTTGGTATCAAAAAATCTATTAAAGACTATGGTATCGATGAAAAAGTATTCTTAGATTCTCTTGACAAAATGGTTGAAGACTCTTTTGATGACCAATGTACTGGTGCTAATCCAAGATATCCTCTTATGAGTGAAATGAAAGAAATATTCTTAAAAGTTTACTATGGTAAATAATTACTATTGAATTATTAATTAAACTTAATAAAAAAGAGATACAATAATTAAATATATTGTATCTCTTTTTATTTTTAACATAATAATTTTTTTACTTTGTTTATGTATTTTAAAATATCATATTTTTAATGTTTTACTAATAAACTTTTTATATTTATAAAAAATATTTTGGACATAATCAAACTAATATTTACTGCATAATATAAATATAGAAAGGAGATGTTAAAAAATGGTATTCGGTATTTTAGGTGGAGATTATAGATACAAATTTTTATATGAAATGTTAATAAATGAACAAAATAAAGTATTTATTTATGGTAATAAATATGTAGAAAACACAAATGGTTATAACAATATAGATGATTTTTTAAAAGAAATAAATATATTAATAACACCTATACCTTTTACTAAAGATAATGAGACAATATTTAATATATATAATGAAATATTAGATATTAATATTTTAATAGATAAAATAAAAAATAATAATATTAAAATTTTGTGCGGTGGAGTTATAGGTAAAGATAGAATAAAATATATTGAAGAAAAAGGAATAAAAGTTTTTGATTTTTTTGAAGATGAAGCTATTGCTATATTAAACGCCATACCAACAGCAGAAGGAGCTATACAAACAGCTATGCAAGAAAGTGATAAAACTATATTTAATAGTAAATGTTTAGTTTTAGGATATGGTAGATGTGGCAAAATCTTAGCTAATATGTTAAAAGGTATAGGAGCAAATGTTACTGCAACATATAGAAAGCAAATAGACTACGCATATATAAACGCTTATGGTTTAAATTCTATAAACTTATATAATATAGAAAACATAATAAATGATTTTGATTTTATTTTTAATACTATTCCATATGAAATATTAGATAAAAATATATTACCAAAAGTTAATAAACAAACTATAATAATAGATTTAGCACAAGCACCTGGTGGTGTAGATTATAACTGTGCACGAGATTTAAATCTAAAAGCTATATATTGTCCTAGCCTTCCTGGTAGAGTTGCTCCATATACTGCTGGAGAAATATTAAAAGATGCTTTACTTGATTATTGTAAAAATAATTTGTAATTTTCATAAAAAAGCCCTTATTAAAAATTTTTAATAAAGGCTTTTTTATTATTATAATTAAGCTATAACTTTATTATTAAAATCATAAACTTAACCTTTTTAACGTTTATATAATAAAACAGTAAGAATATCTATTTTGGATGCAAAGTATCAAAATTAAATTATAAACTTTCAAATACGTGTTTCATATCTAACTTTTCCCACGGTAAGTCTAAATCATTCCTACCAAAATGACCATATGCTGCTGTTTGTTTATATATAGGTCTTTTTAAATCAAAATTTTTAATAATAGCAGAAGGACGTAAGTCAAAGTTTTCTTTTACTATTTCAGCTATTTTATCATCAGATATTTTGCCAGTACCATATGTGTTGACTAAAATTGATAAAGGCTTTGCAACACCAATAGCATATGCAATTTCTATCTCACATTTTTTAGCTATCTTACTAGCAACAATATTTTTAGCTACATATCTAGCTGCATAAGCACCAGAACGGTCTACTTTTGTAGGATCTTTACCAGAAAAAGCTCCCCCACCGTGACTAGCATATCCTCCATATGTGTCTACTATTATTTTTCTACCAGTAAGTCCACAATCTCCTTGAGGTCCACCTATAACAAATCTTCCAGTAGGATTTATATAATATTTAGTATCTTCATCTAAAAGATTTTTTGGTAAAACTGCCTCTATAACGTGTTTTTTAATATCTTCACATATTTGTTTATGACTAACGTTTTCATTATGTTGAGTAGATATTACAACAGAATCTATTCTAATAACTTTATCATCATCATATTCTACTGATACTTGACTTTTACCATCTGGTCTTAAATAAGATAATGTACCATTTTTTCTAACTTCTGAAAGGCGTCTAGTTAGCTTATGTGCAAGATATATAGGCATAGGCATAAAATCCTCTGTTTCATCACAAGCAAATCCAAACATCATTCCTTGGTCTCCAGCTCCTGTATCTTGTTCATCATTTTCTCTAGTTTCATAAGCATTGTCTACACCTTGAGCTATATCTGGTGACTGACCTTTTAATGATGTTATAACAGCACAAGTATCACAGTCAAATCCATACTTTGCTCTATCATATCCTATGTTACGAACAGTTTCTCTAGCTATTTTATCTATATCTACATAACAATTAGTTGTAATCTCTCCAGCTACCATAATAAGCCCAGTAGTAGCAAGTGTTTCACAAGCAACCCTTGCATTAGGGTCTTTTGATAAAATAGCATCTAAAATAGCATCTGATATTTGGTCACATATTTTATCTGGATGCCCTTCTGTAACAGATTCAGAAGTAAATAATCTTTTCATATGTATTCCTCCTAAAAAATAATGTATATTAAAACATATCAACGAATTTTTGTTAATAAAAAAAAGCCTTTATGGCTTATACAAAAATCCTCATCTTCCGTAATAATACGGGGGATTTAGCACCAATACTAATTTATAGCTGGTTGCTGGGTATCATAGGGCCCTTATCCCTCCACCTCTCTTGATAAGACACATATTCATTACCATATTATAATATCATCAAATTAAAAAAAAGTCAATAATTAATAATTTTTTAATAATAATTAATATTTTATGTAGATTAGGCTATAAATAACTTTATAGCCTAAAAATAAGGAGATTTATCTTAATTATAAATTATATAGCATTATGTGTAAAGCTTGCTATTCTACAAATTGGTATTTCTGTAACAGAGCCAAGCCAATTATATCCACATCCATAGTTTTGACCATAGTTATATCCATAGCCAGAACAACTAGAGCCTAAAGGACAACTAGGTGCTGCCCCAATATTTGTTATTAGTTTTACATAACTATCATTTACACTAGCTAAAACACCAGTAAATCCATTACCAGAACAACCACCACTTGTTGTAAAAATAGTTACTGTTTGCCCTAGATAACGTGTTAGACTCTCTAATAAACAATTGTCATTCATTTTTTTACCTCCTTTCAAGCATCTTAATGTATATTATGGTTTTTCTTCCATTTTGTTACACTTATTTAAAATAAATAAATTAACTATAAAAGTAACCCTTATATTAATTTATACATACTATATTATATAAACAAATAAAGGAGGTAAAAATATGGATAATTGGATTAGTCCTTTAAGAGATGACCTTTGTAGATATATAGGTCAAACTGTTACTATTTTTACAACAAGTGGTGGTTGTTCTGGTAGTGGATTTACTGGTGTTTTAGTATCTGTAAGCGAATGTGTTGTAAGATTACTTGTTAATGCTGGTGAAGCTCCTGCGTGTCCTTTAGGCTCTAGTTGTTCTGGAACAATGACACCTTATGGTAATGGTTCATATAATTATGGATATTATGGAAATCCATTAGGTGCAATTGCTGTTATTCCAACAGATGCTATTGCTGCATTTACACATAATGCTATTTAACTTTATTTTTTGTGAAAAATAATTAATATATAAAATAAAAGGCTATAAAATTTTGAACTGCACCAATTTATACAGACATCACAAAAAAGACTACCTAAGGTAGAAAATTAAATTTTAAGTAACAAA
>CALWOZ010000017.1 GCA_944383305.1 uncultured Clostridia bacterium
AATCCCCATTTATAATAAGGGAGATACAAACAGATAATGGAGTTGAATTTACTAATCTTCAAAGAAAAGAACAGGGACAAACAATGTTTGAAATGATATTAAGAAAATTAGATATAAAATATACAAGAACAAGAATAGCTACACCAAGACATAATGGAAAGGTAAAACGCCAACATAGACAAGATAGTGAGAGATTTTATAAAAATTTAAAAATGTTTAATTTATTTGATTAATAATTCATATAAAAATTATATAAAATAAAAAAAATAAACAAATTAACAGACTATATAAAGTAAAATTACGTATATAATAAAGTTAGTTATATTATAGATTTTGTATTTTATAAAAAATATTTTGGTAATACTATTAAAGTCTTATTAAACAAACATAAATTAAATTAATACTATAGTATATATTAACATATATTCTAGTATATAAATTAATAGAAATATTATAAAAATATAATATTTTATTATACAACATATTAATTTTAGGAGTGATTTTTTGAGAAAAATAGTTTTAACTGGTGGTGGAACTGCTGGTCACGTCAATCCCAATATAGCATTGATACCATTTTTAAAAGAAAAAGATTATCATATAAGCTACATAGGTAGTAAAGATGGTATAGAAAAAAAACTTATAGAACCTTTTAATATAGATTATTATGAAATATCTACTGGTAAACTTAGAAGATATTTAGATTTTAAAAATATAACTGACAGTTTTAGAGTTATAAAGGGAGTGGGAGATGCTATATCTATTATAAAAAAAATTAAACCTAATATAATATTTTCTAAAGGTGGATTTGTTAGTGTTCCTGTTGTTATAGGTGGATATTTTAATAAAGTACCTGTTATAATCCACGAATCTGATATAACTCCAGGACTTGCCAATAAAATATCTATACCATTTTCAAAAAAAGTTTGTGCTACGTTTCCTGAAACACTACAAAACATACCTAAAAATAAGGCTATATTAACTGGAACCCCTATAAGAACAGAACTTTTTAAAGGTTCTAAAGAAAAAGGACTAGAAATATGTAAATTTAAAAATAATAAGCCAATAATTTTAGTTATGGGTGGGTCTTTAGGCTCTGTAAGGATAAATAATGTATTAAGAGATTCTTTAGATATACTCTTAAAGGACTTTAATATAATTCACTTATGTGGTAAAAATAATTTGGATAATAATATAAATAAAGAGGGTTATTATCAACTAGAATATGCAACAAATGAACTTTCACATTTATTAGCTGTTAGTAGCTTAGTTGTTTCTCGAGCTGGTTCAAATTCTATATGTGAACTTTTAGCATTAAAAAAACCTAATTTATTAATACCTCTTTCAAAAAATGCTAGTCGAGGTGACCAAATATTAAATGCTAATTCTTTTAAAAATCAAGGATTTAGTAACGTTTTATATGAAGAAGATTTATCTAAAGACACTCTTATAGAAAATATATATTCTTTGTCAAAACAACAAACAATATATATAAATACTATGAATACTTCTTCATTGAATAATTCCATTGATAAAATTTTGGAACAAATAGAAATTTTATGTAAAAATTGATTTTTTATAAAACATATAATATGACTAAAAACGCTACATATGCCGTAAGTATAGGCATTTGTAGCGTTTTTAGCTTGGTTTTAAAATTTAATATTTTTATCTTACTTTTATTTTATACTTACTTTAGTTTGGATAAAATCTCATCACAAGTATACTTTCCTTTTAGTTTTATTTTCATAAGGATATAAATTAAAAAAGTTATAAAACAGTATAAGGTGTGCTAGTATACACTCTTTTTATCCAAGATTACAAACCTTGCTAAATCTACTCAACCTTAACCTTGCTATTGAAATAATCCAAAATCATAGCAATCACAATACCAACTGCTATACAGATAATATTTACTGCGATAGATTTACCTGTTGTAAAGCTAGATACTGGTATTGTCATCACTGTAGCCGCAATTACAATGCCAATAATCCCGTGAAATGCAATGGAGTAATAGTTTTGAAATAAGGCATTGATGGCTTTTGCAAGGCAGATGACAGTGACAAGTGCTCCGATACCCCCTGGAATTAAAATCCCTATATTAAAGTGCCCAATGCCGTCTACAAATGGAGTATATAAACCTAGTGGCATAAGCAGAGTAGAGAAACTCATACCCGGTGCAATCACACTTAAAGCCAGACAAAATCCACAGAATAAATACCATATAAAGTTTGGCTTTACTTCAATGGAAAACATTTGTAGTCCAATAAGTAATGCAAATATCACAAACATACATATAAGCATAGAGATAAAAGAACCTTTGGTTCGCCCCTGTTCACCTGCCTCACGAAAGAGAGATGGCAACATACCCGTAATTAGTCCAATGAATACACAAACAGATGGTTCTGGGTACTTTTCAAGGAAAAAGGAGAGGATATTCGCCACACCAAGAAATCCGATGGCACCTCCGATAAATACTGGTATTAGTGGAGGTATATGGCTTTTAAAGTTCTTAAAGGGATTAGATAATAGCTCCATAATAGGCTTGTAGATTCCAAAGATTACACTTAACACTCCGCCTGAAATCCCTGGCAATACTGCACCTAGACCAATCATCGCTCCCTGTACCATACGGTAGACAAATTGTAGGGGTGAAAAATTACTTTTCTGATTTTTATTCATATGTTCAAATATCCTTTCTTGTACATTTTTATTAATAGACTAGAATATTATACTATTATTCCCATTGATTTTCAAGTTGCTCAGGGAAGATAGACTATATTTGTCAATTTATCCTATCCTAATTACTAATATGAGTATTCCTCTTAATGCAACTCTTAAATAGCCACATTTATTATTCTATGTACTATCTAATACAATAATGTATCTAAAATTAGACTTCTTGTATTTTTGGAATAATCTTTCATTCCTAAAGTTCAGGATTGTTCAGGCCCCAAACACCCCCAGTAATAAGAAAGGTGATTATAATAAGTCAATGATTATTAAATAAGATTCTGTTACAATTAAAAGGAGTTAAAAATCTATCACTACAATTCTATCTTTACACTTATGTGGTTAAAAATATTACATATGCCATAAACATAAACATTCCCAACATTTTTAACTTAGCTTTCAAGTTTGATAGTTTTTATATTATATTACTTTTTCTTTGTATTTTATTCATTTTACTCTTTGTTATAAAGTGGTATTCTGTCCAAAATCAACCAATCTTATAAGTTCATCGGTTAAATAAATCCTAAAATATAATGTCATAAATCTCTACTCTTATACATTGTCAAAATTCCTTTCCTTTAGTTTTTATAAAATCTTATGACAAATATGATTTCCTCTCAGTTTTATTTCTACAAAGGTATAGATTAAATTTGACAAAAAATATAGACTTTTCAAGTTCCAAAAAGGTTTTAACTGTTAAATACTCGATTTTTTAATATTTATTTTATAAGATGCATTTTCTATAACATATTTTTCTATTTTAGGACTTATATTTGCCTCTATATCTCTATTTTTAAAGACCCTATAATATATAATTTTAAGTGTTGTATTAGCTATTATAATGGCTATAATTGGATTTTTATTACCTTTAAATTAATAAAGCCATAACTTAATGATATAAATCAATTTTTTCATACTTTGTATAAAAATAAACTAAAAAGCTATTCCTATTGTTTTTCTTACATAAAATTTTAAGCAAAAAGTAAGTTTATAATTTTTATCTTGAAAACTAAAGTCATAGCTTAATTGATATTAATAAAAAATGTGAAGACAAAGTTTATCTTCACATTTTATTTTAAATACTAGATTTTATCTTTTCTTTGTTCTACAAGCTGTGCCATAAATTCAACAGCTTCTGGTGTTTGATGGTTAAAAAATAGGCTATTTTTTGTATCTAACTTGCTAATTTCAATTAAATCTTCATTTGAAAGTTTAAAGTCAAATATTTCAAAATTTTCTTTCATTCTTTCTATATGAGTAGATTTAGCAAGTGCTACTATATCTCTTTGTACTAACCAGCGTAAAATAACTTGTGCTATACTTTTATTATACTTATCACCTATTTTTTTAAGTACTTCATTTTTAAACATATCCCCTCTTCCTTCACCAAAAGGAGCCCAACTTTGTATTTGAACATTATTTTTTATCATATTTTTTTGTGCATATATTTGTTGGTTAAAAGGATTAGTTTCCACTTGGTTTACTTGTGGTGTTACTTTATTAAATAAGCAAATATCAGATAGTCTATCTGGATAAAAATTACTTACCCCTATTGAACGAATTTTCTTTTCTTCATATAAATCTTCCAAAGCTCTATAAGCTCCATAATAATCATTAAATGGTTGATGTAATAACACTAAATCTAAATAATTAGTTTGTAACTTTTCCATAGACTGTAATACAGACTTTTTAGTTTCTTCATATCCATAATTAGATATCCATACTTTTGTTGTTAAAAAAATTTCTTCACGAGGTATACCGCATTTTAAAATAGCATTTCCTACTTCTTCTTCATTAAAATATGCTTGAGCTGTATCTATTAATCTATATCCTACTGAAATAGCATCTATTACACATCTTTCACATTCTTCTTTTGATACTTGATACACTCCATATCCAAGAATTGGGATTTTTACCCCATTATTTAAAGTTACATATTCCATTTTACATACTTCCTTTCTCTATGATTATATTGTATAATGTAATTATAATATACGGTAGTTACTACCTGTCAATAATATTTTTATTAGAAAGGAAATTTTTATGTATACAATGAAACAAACTTGTCAAATGGTAAATATGAATTATGAAACATTAAAATTTTATTGTAATCAAGGACTTATACCAAATGTTAAAAGAAATAAAAATAACCATAGAATATTTGATGATGAAGATATCGATTGGATAAAAGGATTAATTTGCCTTAAAAATTGTGGAATGAGTATAAAGGAAATGCAAAAATATTTAAAACTATGTTTAAATGGTAATAGTACTATTCTAGAACGTAAACTAATATTAAATGAAAAACGAGAAGAATTATTAGAAAAAATAAATATTTTAAATGATGCAATAGAATATATTAACCAAAAACAAATTTATTATGATAATATTTTAGATAATATGACAAATTATTAATTAAATTTTTAAATTTGCCTTAAGACAAAATTCTCTCCAATATTATAAGAGTTATTAATTATATTAAAAAATACCAACATAAAATGGGACAATATACTATTTTAATATTATTTATTATATATATTTTTCTATATATTACTATTTATATATTTTATCACAAATAATATATTTGTTAAAAATTTATTTTTTACTTATTATCACAAACTTTTCTCAATTTATATTTAGAATAAAATCAATTTTTTTGATACTTTGTATAAAAATAAACAAGCTATTCCTATTATTCTTCTTCGATAATGTGGTAAGTTTATTTATTTTGACGCAAAGCGTCAAAATAAATGAATTGTAATAGGATTAGTTTATCTCGAAACATATCTTAATTGAAACAGTCAATTTTTTAATACTTTGTATTAAAAAACAGCAATTCCTAAATATTTTAGAGTAAAAATTAAAACAAAAACCCGTTTATAATTTTTACTCTAAAATATTTAGTCATAGCTTAATTGAAATTAATAAAAAATGTGAAGATAAAATTTATCTTCACATTTTTATTTAACTTATTTTAAAAGATTATTCATAAATTCAACTATTTATAGTATTATTTAAAGTTATTTTTATATATAGTTTTAACTAAATCTTATTATTAATTTAATATTAAAATTTTAACAGGGTTATTAATAGGTGGTAAACTTCTAGTCATAATAGGACTATATTCTATTTCTAATTTTTGTCCTTCTATCATCCAGTCATATGCATTTAATCCAGTACCATTTTTATATTCAATTTTTACATCATCGTGTAAATTTAAAATAATATCTCCCATTTTTTCATCTGTCACTAAAATTTGTTCATTTTCTTTATCTACACTTTTAATTGTAGCAGTACCTTTTATAACTTCTTGATTAGTTTCTTCTTCCACTATATCTTGGTTTGATTTTTCTACTACTTTTACACTTTTTGGTGTAGTCATAGGTGGTATGCTCATAGTCATAGCTTTACCTAAAACTACTTCTAAAGATTGTCCCTCTTTAAGTTCTGTATCATCTGTTGTATACTCTACTTTAAAGTCTGGAGCTAATGTTAATACAACTTCACCTATTTCTTCGTCTTTAAATAATACTCTTGTATTTTCACCATCTTTTTCCACACTTAAAATTTCACCATAAGAAATTTTATCCACAACTTTTACACTTTTTGGTGTATTAACAGGTGGCTGACTAGCAGTCATAATATCTCCATATTCTACCTCTAATGCTTGACCTATCATAAGTTCTTTATCTTCTGTTGTATACTCTATTTTTATATCTTTAATATTTAAAACAACTGTACCTTTTTGAGAATCTTCTACTGTAACTGTATTTTTATCTTCATCTATATCTGTTATAATAATAGGATTTTGTCTAGTTTCTACTGTTGTTTCTGTATCCACTTGCACTTCATCACCAATAACTAAAGTATTTTCAGCTGTTATTTCATTTTGTATGCCTACTAAATCTAATAATTCTACTGGAACATAAGTAACCCCTTCTTTAACAATAGGTGCTTGACCTAAAGGCTGTGGAGCCATTCTTAAAAATGTATAAGCATCTGCTGTTGTTGAAAATGTTATAAAATGTGGTGCTTTTGTTATACTTATAATTTTAGTATTTGCATCATAAGCTATTTCATAACCAAGTTTTTCAAAAATAGCTCTAACTGGTAATAAATATTTATCATTTTCTTTTATAAGATTAATTCCTTCTAATAATTCACCATTTACATATATTTGATTTTGTTTATCACTACCTTGTTCTAAAGCTTGTTGTTGTGTATTTTTAACATTATTGTTTGCAAAAACACTTGTTGCCATTAATGTAGCAATAGCTATCATAGGTATAATTCTTTTTATATTTTTTTTCATAATAATTTCCTCCAAATTTATATTAATATTTTTAATTTTTTGTTTTATATTTATTTAAACGCAATATATTTTTAATAGTTCCAAAAAAATTAAAATTTTTTAAATAAAATTAAAAGGTTATATTAAATATTAGATAATATACTAATATTTAATATAACCTTTTATAAAATATATATTATTTAGAGGAACTTTTCTTAGCCTCTTTTTCTTTTTGTTTTTTAGCCTTTTTAATTTCTTTAAGTTCTTTATCTGTTTTCATACCTACAACACTTACAATATAAATACCTGCTAGCTCAACTTTAACATTTTTTTTAACAGTTATGGCATTAAAAACTTTTTTATCACACATTAAAGTCATTATCTGAGGACCTATTTTTGCTTGTACAAAATAAAGTTTTAAAAATTTATATATTTTAGGCATTTGTTCAGTGACAATTTTAGGCATATTAACTTCTGTTATTTTTGTTTTTTTCTTATCTATGACAAAAATTGTAGTAGTTTGTTTTGAACGATTTATCATATCTTGATGATCGCCCATTTTTTTAGTAGCTTTTTTATTTAAGTAATATAAACCTCCTAATATAACACCTACAATTATAGTAATAATAATTATTATATCACCTGTGCTCAATATAAAATCTCCCTTCTTTAAACAATATAAAGCTGACGAGCGGACTTGAACCGCCGAACCTCTTCATTACCAATGAAGTGCTCTACCTGCTGAGCTACGCCAGCATATTCAATTAATCTTAACATATATATTTATAAAAGTCAAGTTATATATAAAAAACGGAATTTCTATTACTATCTGTATTATTAAAATAAATAATAATTTATAATTTTAAATCAATTTTTTTGATACTCTGTATAAAAAACAGCTATTCCTATTAGTTTTCTTCAATATTTTGGAAAGTATTTCAAAAGAATTAAAACAAAAACCCTTTTATAATTTTTGTCTTGAAAACTAAAGTTATAGCTTAGTGAAATTAATCAAAAACTAAAAGACTATGCAAAGTCATAGTCTTTTAGCTTATTTAATTAATAATGTTTATTAAATGATTAACTTGTTAATCATTTAATTATACTATATATAGTATAATTAAAATTATTTAGTTGCACTTTCTAAAACATCATATAATTTAGACATAATAGTTGCCATTTCAGCTCTAGTAACTGGAGAAGTAGGGTTTAATCTACCATTGTTACCAGATATGATACCTGAGTTAACTAATATAGCAACACTTTCTGTTGCATAACTAGAAACGCTGTTAACATCACTAAATTGGTTTAATACACTTGTATCTGTATTAACATTTAAGTTTAAAGCTTTTAATATTTGAGCCATCATAACCATAGTATCTTGTCTAGAGATAGTATTCTCTGGATTAAACATACCATTAGAGCCATTAACAATACCATAAGTAGATGCAGTACCTACATAAGGAGCATAGTATGCAGTAGAAGCAACGTCTGCAAATCTGCTATTAGCCTCTGGTTGTAATCCTAAAAGATTAACAAGCATAATAGTTGCATCAGCACGTTTAGTTTGACCATTAGGATTAAACATACCGTTAGAACCGTTTATAACACCAGCTGTAGATAATTTATCAATATAAGATTTAGCCCAATGACTAGTAGAAACATCACCAAATACTTTAGCTTCACCTGTTACACTAGGTAAGTTAATAACGTCTAATGTAAGGTCTTTATTTTCTACAACTTCACTTGTATTATTGTTGTTGTTAGTGTTTGAAGAAGTAGTATTTTCTGTTGTAGCATCAGTATTACCTATATTAGCTCCACTACCAGTAAAGCCACTTCCGCTAGATGATGAAGAACCGCCACCAGATGATGAACTAGGTTTTACTACTTCTGTACTATTACCTGCAGTTAATGTAATATTACTAGAAGGTGAGTTTGAAACAGCAGTTTTAACAACAGATTTACTTTCGTTGTTAGTTTTTACTTCATTAAGAGTAGAAACACCATTAAAAGCATCACTTGCTACTGTTATTGCTCCAGCAGCTTGGCTACCTAAGTCAGCAGTTTTAACTCCTGTACCAGCAAAAGCTTTATTTCCTATTGTAGTAACATTAGGGAAATTAGCAACTGTAATATTTTTGTTGTTTTCAAATGCAGAAGCTGCTACTTCTGTTACTTGAGATGTATGTCCATTTAAAGCTGAATCTGTAATATTTGTTAAAGAATCTGTACCATTACCAACTTTTGTTAAAGTATATTCAACATCATTATAAGTTAATTTTCCAGCAATAAAGTTATTTTGAGAATTTTCTCTAGCAGTTTTAGTAGTATTTGAGTAGCCTACTAAAGCAACTTCTTTATCTTTTGTAGATTCAAATACATAACCATTTACTTCAACTTGTTCAACAGTTACTGTAACATTTTGATTAGCAATTTTATTTTTAAGAGCTTTCACATCTTCATTAGAAATACCAAAAGGTAAAACTAAATCAATAGTTGCAGTTGTTCCAAAAGCATTTTCATCTATTGTATCAATATTGGCTTTATCATAGTTTGGTAAATAAATAGTAACTTTTTCTGTATTAGCTATATCAAAAGCATTAGCTTTAATAGTTGTTACATTCGGAAGTTCTATATTAGTAGATAATATAGCACCTTGGAAAGCATTATCTCCAATAGTTGTTACATCTTGAAGTTCTATATTAGTTAATGTGGAATTTTTAAAAGTATTAGCAGGTATTTCTGTAACACCTGTTAATTTTACATTGCCATTTACTTTTACACCACTAAGAACACCAACATCATTTGTTGTAGCTGGAATAGTAGTGTTTGATAAATCTAAATCACCTGTAATAGTAGCATTTGATAATACGCTCATATCACTACCTTCAAGTTTAGCACCAGATAAGTTTAAGTTACCATTAATAGTTGCATCTGTAAATGAATGTTTACCTACATTATCACCAGAAAAATCTAAATCACCATTAATAGTAGCTCCTATAAATGAATACCACTTTACATTAGTTATATTAGAAAAATCAAAATTAGTAAGAGTAGCTCCTGCAAATGTATTTTCAACAATATTAGTTATACTTGTAGGAAGTATTAACTCACCAACTACTGAGTTTTGTAAAAGTCCTTGTGGAAGGTCAGTTCCAGTCATAACTTTAGATAAGTCTAGTTTCCCTATATTAATATGTTTTAAAGAAGAATCATCAACAGTTGTATTTGTTGGCAATATTAATTCACCTGTAACAGTTACACCCTTATTTCCTAATTCTACTTCATTATCAAGAGCTCCAAGCCCTAAAGAACTTAACTTTAAAACATTATTTATTTTGGTATTAGATAAATCTAAATTACCATTAACAGTTAAGTTTTTAAATACTTTATTTCCAGTATTTGGCACAATACTATTTGAACCACCAATAGTTAAATTACCATTAACAGTAGCTCCTTTAAGAACTTCATCTCCTAATATTAAACTAGTTATAACATCTGTATCAATATTTAAGTCTTCAGAAATAGTTGTACCTGAAAATGCTTTATTGTTAATGTTTATAAGATTTACAGATAATAAGTTAGATAAATTTACATTAGATAAATCCTTAGCAACAGGATTTATCCCATCTCCTATTTGTTTTACATTTAGTTTATAAACTTTACCAGTGCTTTCAGTTGCATTATCAGCTTTTACTACTAAAACTCCATTTTCTAAACTAGCTGCATATGGTGTACTTTCTTGACCATTTCCTATTTCTGTTGGAACTGATCCTTTTTTTACTAAAGTAGCACTTCCTATTTTACCACTAGTAAAATCATCTATGCCAGTACCTACAGTTCCCTTATCAGTAACTTTAAAAAGTAATCCAGAACTAGTAATAACATAATTCTCATTAGCTAATTCTGTGTCAAAGTTTCCATTTACAATACTTGCTGGTGCTTTTGTATCATCCATTTTATTTGTTTCAGCTTTTACAGTGACAATAGTATCCTTAACAACACCACTTATAGCTGTACTAGTACTTAAAGTAACAGCCATACCTATAACCATCGCTTTAATAGCTTTATTAGATAAATTTCTTTTCATTAATAGATATTTCTCCTTTTGTTTATTTGAATTTAATATATAACTATTTTACTATAAATACAATTAGTTAGTCAATACCTTAATTCATTTTTATTATACAGTTATTGTTGAAGTATAATACATAGGTAACAAAAAATATAAAAAAAGATTTCCCTTTGTGGTATAGTAAATTTGAAAATAAAAACTACAAAGTAAAAATCATATATATGATAACACAAATAAAGTATTATCGTCAACGTTTTATTAAATATGCAATAAAAAATGGGATTACAAATGCTTCAATAAGATATAAAATTAGTCGGAAAACTATATATAAATGGCTAAAAAGATATAATGGTACATTAGAAAGCCTCGAAGATTTAAGCAGGCGTCCTAAAAAATGTTTAATTTAAAAGATGGAATAAAACAATTAGCTAAATATCAAGTTAAATCAAACAATTATATAAAAACTTGTTTAGGTTCTAAATCACCTAATCAAGCAGTAGAACAATATTTAGGGATATTTTAATATATAAATCTACTATATCAACAAATTTAACAAAGATAAGATAGTATTATTTTATATTTATTTTTATTTTTGTTAAAAAATATTTTAAGTGTAACCTATGTTCCACACTTTAACATATATAAAAAATGGAATTTATATTATCTGTCTGTATTATTAAAATAACTAATAATTTATAATTTTAAATCATTTTTTTGATACTCTGTATAAAAAATAGCTATTCTTAGTAGTTTTCTTTAACATTTGGCAGAGTATTGCAAAAGAATTAAAACAAAAACCCGTTTATAATTTTTGTCTTAAAAACTAAAGTTATAGCTTAGTGAAATTAATCAAAAACTAAAAGACTATGCAAAGTCATAGTCTTTTAGCTTATTTAATTAATAATGTTTATTAAATGATTAACTTGTTAATCATTTAATTATACTATATATAGTATAATTAAAATTATTTAGTTGCACTTTCTAAAACATCATATAATTTAGACATAATAGTTGCCATTTCAGCTCTAGTAACTGGAGAAGTAGGGTTTAATCTACCATTGTTACCAGATATGATACCTGAGTTAACTAATATAGCAACACTTTCTGTTGCATAACTAGAAACGCTGTTAACATCACTAAATTGGTTTAATACACTTGTATCTGTATTAACATTTAAGTTTAAAGCTTTTAATATTTGAGCCATCATAACCATAGTATCTTGTCTAGAGATAGTATTCTCTGGATTAAACATACCATTAGAGCCATTAACAATACCATAAGTAGATGCAGTACCTACATAAGGAGCATAGTATGCAGTAGAAGCAACGTCTGCAAATCTGCTATTAGCCTCTGGTTGTAATCCTAAAAGATTAACAAGCATAATAGTTGCATCAGCACGTTTAGTTTGACCATTAGGATTAAACATACCGTTAGAACCGTTTATAACACCAGCTGTAGATAATTTATCAATATAAGATTTAGCCCAATGACTAGCAGAAACATCGCTAAATACTTTAGCTTCACCTGTTACACTAGGTAAGTTAATAATATCTAATGTAAGATCTTTATTTTCTACAGTTCCATTATTATTGTTGTTAGTGTTTGAAGAAGTAGTATTTTCTGTTGTAGCATCAGTATTACCTATGTTAGCTCCACCACCAGTAAAGCCACTTCCACCACCACTAGATGATGATGAACCACTCCCACCATTGTTAGATGAAGAGTTATTATCATTTATTATATCTTTAATTGTCTCATTATTTATTGTAATATTAGAACTTCCTTCAAGTTTTTTAGCTAATGCTAATTTGTCTGTACTATTTAAACCAGTAATATTTAATGTACCTGTACCGCTTATAGCACTTTTATCAACGCTAAGACTTGAAACGTCTACATTTTCAAAATTTAAAGACATACTACCATTTAGTGTAATTTTTTCTATATTTGTTAATTTAGAAGTTAACATTTTTTGTATATCAGATTCTTTTGTAGCTGAAGAGTCTGTTATATTAATTGATGTTACATCACCTTGTAATTGTTCTTGATTTGTTTCTTCTGTACTATAAGCAGCTATTTCAGGAATAACAGCACTTCTACTTGCTACAGAAGGAGCAAATCTAGAACTAACAGTAGTAGATGCTACACTAATTCCTGAACCATAAGCAATATTAGCTAATTCATTTCCATTTGTATCTTTAACTTTATTATCAACACCAGTATATACTACTTTAACATTAGTACTAGCAGGTAGAGCGCTATCTAAAGTTAAAATTATCTCTTTTGAATCTGCATTTATTTTTACATTTGTTACAGTTATATTTGGATCAAGGTTTTCATCTGCTGAGTCTTTTTTAATTGCAAAACCACCATCACTAGCAATATCCATAGGCATTAAGTATTTTGCCGCAGAAGTTAAAGTTATAGTAGTATCAGAATGAGTACCAGTAGAGTTTAATGTAGGAGCAGTTGTATCTTGTTCATTATCAACTAATTGTGATTCAATTTTAACTGTTGATTCATCAATAGCTTTTAACTCACCACTTCCATCATAAGCTACTTTAATGTTTTCATCTGTAGCTCCAAAAGCAGAATCTACTGTTAATTCTATTGTATTATTACCAGTAACATTAAGAGTATTAGCTGTAATATCTACTGTATCAGTAGCACTACTACCTCCTTTTGTAACTTTAAATCCTGTAGTAGCTTGATCACTAATGTCTTTAAGATTTGTTCCTTCAACTGTAATAGTTATTTTATTAGTCTCAGAATTAGATACTACAGCACTAACAACTTTTAAAGTAGACACTGCAGCAATATTATTTGTTACTACTTTATTTGTGAAACCAAGTATTTCATTACCAGTATAGCTTAATTCAATAGTTTGACCATTTTCAATAGCTTTATCTAAAGTAATTGTAACTTTACCTGATGCAGAGCTATCACCACCAGCTACAGTGCTAATTTTGTATGATACAGGACTATTATCTTTAGTTACATTTACAGCAAAATCAGTTGTTGTACTTAATGCAGTAGTTAATTCTTCATTTAAAGTTAAAACTATTTTAGTAGGTTCGCCAGCTTCTACAACAGCACTA
Organism: uncultured Clostridia bacterium; assembly: GCA_944383305.1. GTDB lineage: Bacteria > Bacillota > Clostridia > Lachnospirales > CAG-274 > Tyzzerella. Next base: position 14,195 of record CALWOZ010000017.1, read on the forward strand.
GTAACAAAAGCTTTTGTAGATTCAATTTTATCTTGCTCTAATCCACCTGCTATAGCACTATCAATAACAGTTTGATTATCACTAGTAACTTTAACGCTAGTAGCACCAGTAAATGCATTACTTCCGATAGTAACTGAGCTAGCATTTGTTAAATCTACTTTAGTTAAACCAGTAGCATTGTTAAATGCATTATCACCAATGTTTTTCACAGCTGGTAAAGTTAATTCAGTTGTAGCAGTATTACCACTAAATGCGTTTGCGCTTATAGTTGTTACTTTATTAAGGTTATCTCCTAAAACAGTAGTAGCGTCAAAACTAGTAGGTAAAGCAGTTCCATTACCAATTACAGTAAAGTCAAATTGTTGACCATTAGCTGCAGTTACCACACCACCGCTTAATTGACCTGTTGAGCTAACTCTAGTTGTAGCTGCTTGTGCACCTGTTAAAGTAGCTTCATTGTTTGATACATCAAAAGTTAATGTATAACCATTTGTTGTTACATCTACTGAAGTTATGTCTTTTTGAAGAGTAGCTGTACCATCATTGTATGTTACTAAATAAGGTTTTGTATCTGAACCGTCAAATCCACCCTCTACAATACCAGTATAATCTTCGCTACCGATAAATTCTAAAGTATTTTCGCTTAAACCTTTAAATCTTAAACCGTCTAATGTTTGATAATATTTTCCTGCTGCAATTGTAGCATTTGATGCATTTAAGCTTGTTTTAACAATAGCATTAGTGATACTACTACTTGTTAATGCATCGTTAACATTTGTTGTGCTCACTGGATTTGTAACAACAGTTTTTAAAGCAGTAGCACCCGTAAATGCACTATTATCTACAGTTACTGCGCTAGTTGTTGCACTACCTAAATCTATTGTAATTAAAGCAGTTGCACCATTAAAGGCATTTGCACCTACATTTGTAACATTAGGACAAGATAAACTTGTAACACTAGTGTTACCTTTAAAAGCATTAGCTTTAATAGTTGTTACATTACTAGTATGACCGCTTAATGCTTCATTTGTTAATTCAGTAAGTGGAGTAGTTCCATTTCCAATTTGAGTTAAAGTGTAAGTTGTACCATCAACAGTAAGTACACCATTTTCAAATGTACTACTAGTAGCTTCTCTGCTGATAGCACTAACTCCATCAAAGTTTACTAATGCAATACTATTGTCTGCAAGTTTTTCAAATGTATAAGTACCAGCAGATGTAGTTGCAGAAAGAGAATCAGAAGCTGGAGTTGTTTCTACTTTAAAAGTTGCTAAACTATCGTTTATTGCTAATTTATTAGATGCTTTATCAGCAATGCCAGTTCCTGTGTAGCCAACAGTATAAGTATCGTCTGCAAGCTCTGAATCTAAAGTAATAACAATTTTTGTAGGAGCTTCACTAGTAACTTCAACTTTAGTTATAGGTTGTTCAGATAAACTACTATCTTTTACTGTAAATAGATGAGTAGGAGCATCAGTTTCACTATAGTTTGATAAATCTTCACTAGCAGTAAGTGTTACAGTTTTAGCTTCTTTATTATATTCTGCATTACCTGTAATAGTAGGTGCTGTAGTATCTACTGCAACTTCTACTGTGCCATCAGTTTTTAATTTGTTACCAGCTGTATCTTTAAGTTCAGCATCTTCTGTAACATAAGTTACTGTATAAGTGTCATCTGTAAGTTCTTGGTCTAAAATTAATATTAATTTATTGTTTTCAACTTTATATTTAGTAACTTGTACACTTTCAGTTCCTTCACCTTTTCTTTCAATTGTAAATTGATTAGTATTTGATTTTTCAGAAAGATTTTCTAAATTTTCTTTAAGAGTAATTTCTACTGTATGAGTACCTGCACTAGAAGAATAAATTGTTGTTGCATCTTCTAAAGTAGGAGCAGTTTTATCAATTCCAATAGGTGAATCTGTTATTACATTTAAGTTGCCTGCGTCAAAATTTAATGGTTCTTCTGCACTAGTTGCACCATATTTAATGTCAGTAGATGTAAGTTTTGTAATAGTTAAACTTGTTTCACTACCATCTAAGCTTCCATCTTTTATATCTGCAGATGGTATTGTAATAACAAGTTCATTTGGATTTGTGTTTGCATCTGATGTAATATTATTTATTGTTCCACCGTCATCAGAAGAGAAAACTACTTTTTCGCCATTTTTTACTACTAATCCAGTAAGTTTTTTAGTATTATCATCTGCTTTAAAGACATTTTCTCCATCTCTAGTAATAGTTATTTTTAAACTAGTATTATCTTTTGTTGCTTTTGCAGTAAATTGTACTGTATTAAAATCTGCTGCATATGTATTAACAACTGTACCATTCACAACGCCACTTATAGCAGTAGTACTACCTAAAGTGACAGCCATACCTATAGCCATAGCTTTAATAGCTTTGCTAGATAAATTTCTTTTCATTTAATAATACCTCCAATTTTATATATAGTTTAATATATAATCATCATAATACAATATAAATGACTAGTCAATGTTAGTATATGGTATATTTCTCTAAAATTATAATATTATGTCTATTAATATACCTTGTTCTACTATTTTAAAAGATTTATTTTTATCATAATCTCCGCTATAGTTAAAATAATATGAAAAATCTTTAAAATCCATATAATTAGACATAGGTTGTTCCATAAAGCTACAAATTTTATTATAGAGATTAAGATAAAATTTTTGAGTTTTGTGGGTATCTATATTATGTAAATTTATTTGTTGGTCATTTTTTAAATTTAAAAATCCATTTTTAGATATGTTTATGCCAAGTTGATTTAATATATCAATATTTTCATTTATTGTATTTTTTGTATTATCTAATATATCTTTAAATTCACCACTATTTTCTGTATTTTCTTCCAAAAATCCTATAAATCTATTATACATAGTGGTAAAACTTTCTAATTTATCATCTAATGTTTCCATTGGTAAATTATGATAGATTTTTTCATATATATTATTGACTATATTTTTTAATCCATTAAAATTAGCAGATAGTTCAAACATATATGCCTTTATATTATCATTTAAAGATTTATTAAGAAAGTACTTAAATTCTGTATCTTTATATTGATTTGATTGTTTTTTATATTGTAAATAAGGAGAGGCTTTACGCTCTCTAATTTTTTCTTTGTCTAATATAAAAGAGTTATAATTATTATAAAAGTGTAAAGTAGATAACATAATTTCCTCTCCTTTCATTATTTAGCTATTCTTCTTCATCGTCATAGTCTTCATAATCATATTCTTCTTCATCATCTTCAAAAAATTCTTCTTCAAATATATCAAAAAATGCTTCTTCTACTGCTGAAAATTCTTCTTCTGTTTCTATATTAAGAAGTTCAAAGTCTTGTTCACTATGTTCTACATATCTGTATAATAAAACTTGGTCATCTCCAACTGGTAAAAGTGCTATATATTCTTTATCATCTACTTCAAATATTGATAACACACTACATTTTAATTCTTCGTCATTTTCTAATAAGACAGTAAGATATTTTTCTTCTTCGTGGTGATGGTGATGCCCTCCACAGCATCCTTCGTGACTATGGTGCCCTCCACAACACCCTTCGTGATTATGGTGTCCTCCACAACACTTATGTTCTTTTTCGCTCATAAATAATCCTCCTTTATAATATTTTTATATATTATGTCCAATCTTTAGCTTTTAATAAATTATATTATATAATTAATCTATGACTTTATTATTCAGTTTTAATATATAATATTAAAAAAATTATATCATATAATATAGTTTATTTCTACAATTATTTTAAATTAAATACTTCATTTTCTACTTGTTTTTTTATATCTTCTTCATTATCTACATTAGGAATATTATCTAAAGACTTAAATCCAAAATATTTTAAAAAATAATCAGTTGTTCCAAAGACAATAGGCTTACCTATTGTGTCTAATCTTCCTTTTTCTTCTATAAGTTCATACTTTATAAGATTGTTTATAGCGTGGTCACAACTAACTCCTCTTATATATTCTATTTGAGCCTTTGTTATAGGTTGTTTATAGGCAATAATAGCAAGTGTTTCTAATAATGTTTGAGAAATTGTCTTTTTTTGTGGTACATTATATAAGTTTTTTATATAAGAAAAATATTGTGGATTCGTACACATTTGATAGTTATTATCTATCTGTATTATTTTTATGCCTCTATTTTCTTGTTCATATTTTTTTATTATATTTTCTAATATTAGTTTTGTTTCTTCTTCATTTTTTTCTATTGCATATGCAATATTTTTTAAACATACTGGCTCACCTTTAGCAAAAAGTATTGCCTCTATTATCCCTTCTATATTTTTTATATCCATCTATATTTCCCCTTGTGTTATAATTATCTCATCAAATATGTTTTCTTGGACTACTTTTATATCTTTTGTTTTTATAAGTTCAAGTATAGCTAGAAAAGTAACAACAACTTCTGCCTTAGATGTACTTTCTTCAAAAATTTTGTTAAAGCTTATTTTTTTATTTAATATTATTAAGTCTTTAATATATATTATTTTATCATTAATATTATAAAGTGCCTTTGTTACAGACTTAAACTCACTTCTTATTTTATCAATTTTTAGTTCTTTTCTTTTAAGTGCTTCTTCAAAAGCATTATATAAGTCTTTTAATGTAATTCCATCTAATATTTCTTTAGCATTAGGCTCTATATTTACCTTAATAGTATTTATAGCCTCCATATCTGGATTTTTAAATATTACCTTTTCAGCAAAAACCTCTGTATTAGATAATTTTTGTGCTATTATCTTATATTTTTTATATTCTATTAATTTTTTAACAAGTTCTTCTCGAGGGTCTATTTCTTCATTAGTTTGTTCGTCTTTATCTTTTGGCAAAAGCATTTTAGATTTTATTTCTAATAAAGTAGAAGCCATTATTATAAACTGGCTCATTTCGTCCATATCTGCTATATTTTTAGATTTTATATAATAAAGATAATCATCTGTTAGCTTAGATATGGGGATATCATATATATCTATTTTGTTTTTATCAATAAGTTTTAAAAGAAGGTCTAAAGGTCCTTCAAATTCTTCTAATTTTATTTGTAATATAGACATTTTATATAAACCCTAAAATAAGTTGTATTGGAATAGATATAATATTTAATATAAAACTAGATATAATATTTAACACTCTTTGTAATAAGCCAGATATTAATAAGAACATAACTAATATTTGAATAAACTTTTCATATTGTAATAATTTAATAGCTTTATTAGCAGGTAAAACAGCCTGAAAAAACTTTTGTCCAAAAAGTGGATATACAGGTATAATGTTAAAAATAGCAAAATTTATAAAATAAATTGGTATTGTATATAATATTATTTCTATTATGGATATAAATTTTAAAGACCCTACGTATCTAATAATTAATAAATATATAAAATTAAAAATAAAGGCTAAAATTATAGCTACTATTAATGGTAATATAAAAACTAATACATTACCCTTTTTCCTATTTTTATAATATAAGGAAGAAATTTCTATGGGTGCACACCAGCCAAAGTCAAAAAATAAAAAACTAATAAATCCTAATATTTCAAAGTGCTTTTTAGGGTTTAGGCTTACCTTCCCCATATTTTTTATAGTAACATCTCCTAGCTTATAAGATATATAAGATCTTGTAAATCCCATTATAGTCATTACAATAATTACAGCTATGCTACTAGCTAAATAATATAAAATGACATCCATTTTTTCACCTCATTAATTTTGTATTCTTTTAAAAAGCTTTTCTATTTCATATTTAGTCATCTTTATAATAGTAGGTCTTCCGTGAGGACAGCTAAAAGGATTTTCTAATTTTAATATTTTTTCTATAAGAGATTTTGCCTCTATAAAGCTAAGTCTGTCATTAGCTTTAACGGCTTTTTTACAACTCATAGATATAATTTTTTCTATTTTAGCATCATATACATTAGATATATTTTTATCTACAAGCATATCTAATAATTCTGTAAAAAAGCTTGGCTCTACTGGTGTTTTGAATATAAAAGGCACTTGTCTTATAGCATATGTATTAAGTCCAAATTCTTCTATATCAAATCCAAATTTTTCAAAAAGAGAAATATTTTGCTCTATTGTAGATTTTTCTAAAGGTGTTGCTTTTATAACAATAGGTTCTATAAGTCTTTGACTACTTATATTTTCTTCTTTATACTTTTGGCTAAGCTCTTCATATATTACTCTTTCGTGGGCAGAGTGTTGGTCTATAATAAATATTTCATTATTTTGTTCTATTATCCAATATGTGCTAAATATTTGTCCTACTATTTTATAATTATTAAAGAAATTATGTTTTTTAATACTCTTTTCTTTAAATTTTTGTGTTTTTTCTTCTATTTTATTTTCTTCATCTTCTATAATTATATTTTGGATAATAGGTTGTTGTATATTTATGCTAGATAAATCTTTTTCTGTTATAAATTTTTTTGTTTCTTGTTTTGGTTTATATAACCTAGATACTAACTCTGTCTTTTTTATAAGTTCTTCTTCTGCTACTTCATTAACTACAAGTGGTGTATTAGTATGTGTTTTAGGTTTAATTGCTATTTGTTCTTCATCTTCTACTAATAAGTCTTCTAGTTGTTTTTGTATTTCTATGTTAAAAGGCTTTGTTTCAGTCACCTCTAAAAAGGTTTTTTTATCTTCAAATTCAATATTAGGTATTAAAACTTGATTTTTAAGTGTTTTTTCTATAGCATCACATAAAAAATTATGTATAAAGTTTTCATCTTCAAACCTTACCTCTAATTTAGTAGGGTGTACATTAACATCTACTGTATTTTGTGGAACAGACATATTTATAATAAACACAGGAAATTTACCAACCATAAGTTTACCCTCATATCCTTCTTCTATGGCTGATTGTACCACACTACTTTTTATATATCTACCATTTATAAAAAAGTTTTCATAAGAACGGTTACCTCTGGATAATTCTGGTATACCTATAAGTCCACTTATTTTAAATCCATTTTTAATAGCATTTATAGGTATAAGTTTTTTACATATTTCTCTTCCATATATATAAAAAACAGTATTTTTTAAATCACCATCTCCAGTTGTTCTTAATATTTCTACTCCGTTGTTTATATATGTAAAAGATATATTAGGGTGAGCTAAGGCAAGTCTATTTACTATTTCTGAAACATACCCTCCCTCTACTGAATCTTTCTTTAAAAATTTTCTTCTAGCTGGAGTGTTAAAAAATATGTTTTTTACAATAAAAGTTGTCCCTTGTAAAGATGCTATTTCTTCCTCACTTATTATTTTGCCACCTTCTATTGTTATTTTATTACCAATTTCTTCATTTTTTGTTTTAGTGCTCATCTCCACCATAGATATAGATGCTATACTAGCTAATGCTTCGCCTCTAAATCCAAGAGTTAATATACTATCTAAATCATCTATTTTTTCAAGTTTACTGGTTGCGTGTCTTAAAAAAGCTTTTTTTATTTGATTTTTTTCTATTCCTATACCATCATCTTGTATTTTTATAAAAGACGTACCACCATTTTTTATTTCTATTATAATATTTTTACTAAATGCATCAATAGAATTTTCTACAAGTTCTTTAACAATAGAAGCAGGTCGCTCTATGACCTCACCTGCTGCTATTTTATTTATAAGATTATTTTCTAAAAGCTTTATTTCTTTATTCAATGACATACCTCTTTTCTATAAGGTTTCAAGTTTTCTTTTTATATCAAAAAGCTTTTTCCACGCTTCCATAGGAGAAGTGTTGTTTATATCCAAATTTTTAAACTCCTTTTCTAACTCATCTACAAATAAAATTGTTTTTTTAGCTGATGCATCATAACAAAAATCTCCTTCAAAATTTTGTTCATCTATATCATCTACACTTTGCACACTTACATTAGCTACTTTTGTAACATCACAAGAGGTTAAAACTTCTAATATTTGATTGGCTCTTGCTATTACTCTATTAGGTATGCCTGCCAGTTTAGCCACGTGTATACCATAACTTCCTGTTGCTCCACCTTTTATAATCTTTCTTAAAAATAATATATCATCACCATTGTCTTTTATCTCTACACAATAGTTGTTTACACCAGCTATTTTGCCCTCTATTTCTGTAAGTTCGTGATAATGAGTAGCAAATAAGGTTCTAGAGCCTATTTTGTCTGCTATATATTCTAAAACTGCCCAAGCTATACTAAGTCCATCAAAAGTACTAGTCCCTCTACCAATCTCATCTAATATTAAAAGACTATTATCTGTTGCATTATTAAGTATGTTAGCTACTTCACTCATTTCTATCATAAATGTACTTTGACCAGTAGCTAAATCATCACTAGCTCCAACTCTTGTAAATATTCTATCTACAATGGATATAGTGGCACTATCACAAGGTACAAAGCTTCCTATTTGCGCCATTAATACAATAAGAGCAGTTTGTCTCATATATGTAGATTTACCAGCCATATTAGGACCTGTAATAATAGATAATCTATTTTTTTCTTTATCTAATACAACATTATTAGGTATAAAACTTTCCTCTGTTAAAAGTTCTACAACAGGGTGTCTACCAAGAGATATATCTATTATACCTTCATTATTATTAAGTATATTAGGCTTTTTATAATTATTTTTAGTAGCAACCTCTGCAAAGGATATTAAAACATCTATAGTAGCAATAATATTAGCCATATTTTGTATACGATTAATATTAGATGCTAAATGATTTCTAACTTTACAAAATTCTTCATATTCTATTTCTACAAGTTTTTCATCTGCTTCAATAATAGCATTTTCTCTTTCTTTTAATTCAGGAGTAATAAATCTTTCACAATTTGCCAAAGTTTGCTTTCTAATATATCTTTCTGGTACTAAGTCTAAATAAGAGTTAGTAACTTCTATATAATATCCAAAAACCTTATTAAATCTAATTTTTATATTTTTTATATCTGTAGCTTCTCGTTCTTTGTTTTCTAATTCTAAAAGCCAGCTAGTACCTTTATTTTTGGCTTGTCTAAAATTATCTATTTGTAGGTTATATCCATCTTTTATTATATCTCCTTCTCTAATGCTAAAAGGAGGTTCTTCTTGTATGGCACTTTGTACAATATTATATAAATCTTCTAATGTGTCAAACTCATTACATATATTTTTAATTAAAGGTGCATTAGATTTTAATAATATTTCTTTTATTTCTGGCAAACTTCTAAAACTATTTTTAAGTGCTATTAAATCTCTAGCATTTGCACTTTGGTAAGATATTTTACCTATAAGCCTTTCCATATCTTTTATTTTAGAAAAATAATTCCTTATATCTTCTTTATCTAAAGGACTATTTTTAAAATATTCTACTGCTAAAAGTCTTTCTTCTATACTATTTTTATCTACTAAAGGCTGTTCTATCCATCTTCTAATAAGCCTAGCTCCCATAGGGGTTTTGGTTTTATCCAAAACCCATAATAAAGAGCCTTTTTTAGACTTTTCTCTAATAGTTTGAGTAAGTTCTAGATTTCTTCTAGATGAAATATCTAAAAACATATATTTATTAGTAGTATACTTTTTTACATTAGATATATGAGAAAGATTATTTTTTTGAGTATCTAAAAGATATCTCATTAAAGCACCACTAACACTTATTAAAACTGGTTCTTCATCTATTCCAAATCCACTAAGATTTAAAACATTAAAATGTTTTAAAAGTGTATCTGTAGCATTTTCTACTTGAAAATAAAAATCTAAATAAGTATATAGCCTAACTCCGAATATTTTTTCTATTTGAGATGATAAACTAAAGCTACTGTTACATATAATTTCAGCTGGATTATATTTAGCAACCTCGTCAATAACCTTATTTTTTTCTTCAAGGCTAAAATCTATGGTTAAAAATTCACCAGTAGAAACATCACAAACAGAAAGCCCAATAGCTGCCTTATTTTCAAAAAGACACATAATATAGTTGTTTTTAGACTCTTCTAAAACATTTGTGTCTATAACAGTACCTGCTGTAACAACACGAACTACATCCCTTTTTACAATTTTGCCTGTCATATTTTTAGGGTCCTCTACTTGTTCACATATAGCTACTTTATATCCTTTTTCTACAAGTTTTGCTATATATCCGTCTGCAGAGTGAAAAGGAACTCCACACATATCTACTTTTAAAGGTTGTCCATCTTTTTTTCCACAGCTTTTTTTAGTAAGTGCAATGTCTAATTCAGAAACTGTTGTAATAGCATCATCAAAAAATAATTCATAAAAATCTCCAAGTCTAAAGAATAAAAGACAATCTTTATACTGCTCTTTTATCTCTAAATATTGGTTCATCATAGGTGTATATTCTATCATATTTACCTCCTATTAGTGACAGCCTGAACAACCACCACATCCGCCGCTTCCACAACAGCCACCAGCTTGATCGCTTTCTCCCATAAGAGTAGCATTAAATATGTCCATAACACTAGCTACCATTTGATTAAATTCTCCCTCTGCTTTAAAAAGGTCTGTTATTATATTGTTTTCTTTCATTTGAGACACAAGATTATTAAGTTCTTGACGAGCATTTTCAAATTCTTCTCCACTTTCACCTTTTTGCATTCTCATTTGAAAGTCTTGAGTTCTTTTTGCATATTCTTGTAACATAGCTATAGAATCATCATCACCTTCAAAAATGTATTTTGCCTCTTCATATTTTTTCCCTTCTTTAGTGTCTAATAAAGCTTTTGCAAGTTCTCTTGCTTGTTCAAAAAGATTATTCATAATAATTTCCTCCTATTATTTGTTTTTTATATTTTATTTATCTTATATAACTTATTATATAACCTGACCTATTAAATAGAATGTTTTACAGTCTGTTACTTTAACGTCTATAATATTTCCTACAAGTCTTTGTCCACCACTAAAATGTATAAGACTGTTATCTTCTAATCTTCCTTTTACAGTTTTAGTTTCTTCGTCATATTCTTCTGCTAATACTTTATAAGTTTTGCCTACTTTTTGTTGGTTAAGTTCTAATATAATAGGATTTAAGCTTTCCAAAACTTTGTTAAATCCTTCTTTAACTACTTTTTCATCAACTTGATTTTCCATTTTAGCAGCTGGTGTACCTGTTCTTTTAGAATATATAAACGTAAATGCTCCGTTAAATCTTACTTTTTTAATAACATCTATTGTGTCATCTACTTGTTCTAAAGTTTCACCAGGAAATCCTACTATAATATCTGTGGTAATAGCAATGTCTGGTATTTCTTTTTTAATTTTTTCTATAAGATTAAGATAATGTTCTTTAGTATAATTACGGTTCATTTTTTTAAGTATTTCATTGTTTCCAGCTTGAAAAGGTAAGTGTATATGATTACATACCTTTTTACAATCTCTCATAGCATATATTAAATCATCTGATAAATCTTTTGGGTGACTAGTCATAAATCTAATACGCTCAAGCCCCTCTATTTCATTTACTTTTCTTAAAAGACCTGCAAAGTCAATGTTCTCTTCTAGTCCCTTTCCATAAGAGTTTACATTTTGTCCAAGTAAAGTAATCTCTAAAACGCCGTCTTGAACAAGTTCTTTAATTTCTTTTATAATATCTTCACTTTTACGGCTTCTTTCACGTCCACGAACATAAGGTACTATACAATAAGAGCAAAAGTTGTTACAACCAAACATAATATTAACACTAGCTTTAAATTTATGCTTTCTAATACTTGGCAAGTCTTCTATTATATCCTTATGCTCTTTCCATATGTCAAATACTGGTTCATTAGTTTCAAAATTAGTATATAAAAGTTGTGGAAATTTATATAAATTAAATGTACCAAAAACTAAATCTACGTGTTTATATGTTTTTTTAATAGTTTCTATAACTATATCTTGTTGCATCATACAACCACATAAGGCTATTTTAAGTTCTTTATTATCTTCTTTAGCCTTTTTTAAATATCCTAAATTACCATATACTTTGTTTTCTGCATTTTCTCTAACACAACAAGTGTTATATATAATAAAATCGGCATCTTTTTCATCTTTAGCATCTATATATCCCATCTCTTTAAGCATACCGTCTAATTTTTCACTATCTCTAGCGTTCATTTGACAGCCAAAGGTAGATATAATCATTTTTTTCTTTCTCCCATTAGCTTTTTCAAACTCTTCATTTATCTTTTTTATCTTTTCTATATATTCATTTTGTAATAAAAGTTCTTCTTTAGAAACATTAATTTCTTCTCTATGACTCAATTTTTCTTCCTCCATTATTTACTACTTATATTATAATTAAACTATTGTTAATTTTAATTTGTAATTTTTTAATACTAAGTATTAAAATCTATCCATTCCTAATATTTTTAAAAATAAAGTTATAACTTAATTATAATATTAATTAATACTTATTATTTTTATATTAAATTAAACTTAATTATATTAATAAGCTTTAATTCTATTTTACTCTAAAAAATATTTTTTGTAAATGATAGTTATATTTTTATCTTTAAATATGACTTGATTCTATTCTAACTGTTAATGTTTTTTAAGTTTTTACATATTTTTGTAATAATATTGTAAACTTATAGATAATTGACAAATCTTATTAATGAAAGTATAATTTAATTATAAATAAACTATATGCAATTTTACTACATAATATCTTTTTAATATATTTGTAATTTATAGTTTATTATAATTAATTTTTATTAAATTGGAGGTATAATTAAATGAAAAAAAACTTATCTAGCAAAGCTATTAAAGCTATGGCTATAGGTATGGCTGTTACTTTAGGTAGTACTACGGCTATAAGTGGAGTTATTGGTAATGGTGTTGTTACTGTAAAAGCTGAAACAACTAACGACAAAATAGATGATACACAGGCTCCATCAGGTATTTCAAATGATTCAACTGCTGTTGATAGTTCTACACACAAATATTTAGTTACAAACTCAGGCTTAGTTTTTGAAGTTACAAATCCGGGAACTGGTAACGCTTCTTCTGCAGATGATGCAACTGCTGGTACTGCTAAATTAACTAAAAGAATTGATATAACATCAATTACAACCGCTGACGGTACAGATACTAAACCTTTTGGTGCTTCATTAAAAGATGGTGTATTAACTGTAAAGACTGATAATTATTATAAACTTAATATAACAGAAATTGGTGATGGAAGTAATCCAATAGCTACAGAAAGTTTTAAGGATTTATCAAATGTAAAGGTATCTGCTTTAATATCTAATAATCTTACAAAAATCAATACTAAAGCATTTTCAGATACAACTATTTCTGACAATTTAAATATTAATATGACTACAATAAATAGTTTAACATTAGGTGATGAAATTCTTAAAGGTGCTACTATTAATGGTGATTTAACTATTGGTGGAAATAATGAGATTACACCATATAGTGGTAGTAACGTATTTAAAAACTTAACTGTAAATGGTAATTTAGATTTATCTAAATTAAAAATTACTGGTGTGACTAATTTAAGTGATTTAGGTCTTGGATCTCGTGACGACGAGGTAACAGATAATGGACATAAAGGTGTAACTGTTACTGGTGAATTATCATTACCAACAGATATAACTGTTGATAATGCTTCTTTAAAAAATACTAATATAGGTACGTTAAATTTAACTAATGCAACTTTTAAAGAAGGCAAAAAATTACCACAAGGTCTTTTAGGAAACTCAAAAGTAGGTACTTTAACTATTCCATCTAATACAACTAATATTGGTTTAAGAGCTTTTGAAGGTTCTGAAATTAATAAATTTGATTTTTCTACTGTTACAAATATACAAAACAAAGGATTTAAAGGTGCAACTGTTAATGGTAATTTAAGTTTTTCAACTGATGAAGTTGGTGTAGCTAAAGAAACATTTGAAAATGCTACTATTAATGGTAACTTAGATTTATCAAAGGCTAAATTTGAAAATAATGCTGATAAAAGTACATTTACAAATGCTACCATTAATGGTGACTTAAATTTATCAAATGCTACTATTAATCCTACAAAAAATTCTATTAGCATATTTGATAGTGTAAAAGTAAATGGAACTGTAGACTTGACAGGTGTTACTGAAATACCTAATTATGCTTTTAAAGGCTCTACAATATCTAATGGAGTAAACCTTCAAGATACAACAACTATTAAAACTGATGCCTTCAAAGGTGCTACATTACCAAGTAGTATTGAGCTTCCAAAAATAGAAAATATTGAACCTAACGCTTTTGGAGATTTAGCTAATGAAGGAACTGTTACTATTTCTTTACCAAAATACACTAATACAGTTACAATAGCTCCAGATGCTTTTGGTACAACATCAAAAGTTGAATTAGTTTTACCTTTTGGTACTTCTAATGAAGATGTTAAAACTCTTCAAGATGCAATTACTGCGGTAAATAAAAATGTTACAATAACGGTTGAACAAGCTATAGTAGATAGTTATGTATTTGAACAAGGTGATAAAGCTGGTGAAGTTACTTTAGTGGACTATACTGCTCCAGTTGCTAGTAAACAAACAACACCAAATAGCTTTGTTAATGGAAAATTAACTTATAATGACAAAGAATATACTTTAACAAAAGTTGGTAACGGTACACCTTTAACAAATATTACAGATACAGCTTTAGATGGACATACATCTAATGTAAAAGAAGTTGCAGCTTCTGCATTTGAAAACAACAAAAATATTACAGTTGCTAATTTCCCTAATGTTACTATAATAGGAACTAGAGCTTTTGCTGGTACAGGAGTTAAAACTGCTGACTTAGGTAGTCAAGCTACTGGAGCAATAACAGTAGCAAGTGATGCTTTTAACGGTGTTTCTACTCTTAATCAAGTAAAAACTAATACTGATAGTAAAGATGTTGTTAAAACTGCTGTTTCAAATTCATCTTCTACTAATATTACATTAACTGCAGGTACTAGTACAGAAATAGTAAAACCTAGCACTTCAGGTGGTTCATCATCTGGTGGTTCATCATCTGGTGGTTCATCATCTAGCGGAAGTGGTTTTAGTGGTAGTGGAGCTAATATAGGTAGTACTTCTGATGCTACAACAGAAAATACTTCTTCTTCAAACACTAACAATAACAATAATACAAGCGAAGTTGTAGAAAATAAAGCTCTTACATTAGATGTTATTAACTTACCTAGTGTAACAGGTGAAGCTAAAGTATTTAGCGATGTTTCTGCTAGTCATTGGGCTAAATCTTATATTGATAAATTATCTACAGCTGGTGTTATAAACGGTTCTAACGGTATGTTTAATCCTAATGGTCAAACTAAACGTGCTGATGCAACTATTATGCTTGTTAATCTTTTAGGATTACAACCAGAGGCTAATAGCAGATTTGCAGACGTTGCTTCTACTGCATACTATGCTCCTTATGTAGGTACTGCATCTACTTATGGTATTGTTAATGGCTCTAATGGTATGTTTAATCCAGAGAATACTATCTCTAGACAAGATACTATGGTTATGATGGCTCAAATATTAAAAGCTTTAAACTTAAATGTTAATACAGATACAAGTGTATTAAACCAATTTAGTGATGTTAACAGCGTTTCTAGTTATGCAACAGAAAGTGTTGCTATATTAGTTAACTCAGGTATCATATCTGGTAACAATGGTAGATTAAACCCTACTTCTCCAGTTACTAGAGCTGAAATGGCTACTATTATGTCTAAATTATATGATGTTTTAGAAAGTGCAACTAAATAGTTTTAATTATACTATATATAGTATAATTAAATGATTAACTAGTTAATCATTGTCAAAATTTTCATAAAATACTTTTTAAATATAAAAATTTATTACATTTAATTGCATAAATAAAAAGAGGCTTAAATAAGCCTCTTTTTATTTTAGTTGTTTATTATTAGTTATACAAAAAATTTGTTAATTATTAAAATTTAATATAAATTTTATAAGCATAATATTTTATATAAAACTTGTACTACAAACATTTTAATAGTTTATTATCTAATATTCTATACTCAACAAAAAATGATAAATAATCTTTATTTTTTATTAATTAAAACTTTTTGTTTCAGTACCTATAAGATTTCCATTTATATAAAGTTCATATTGAGTAGGTTTATATCCAGATACTGTTATAGATAATGGAAAACTACTAGCGCTATGATTGCTAGACCATATAGTTTTAGACTGTCCATCTACTATTTCAACAACTTTAACTTCTAAACTGTCAGTTCCCTCTGGTAATGTAGGGTTTATCACTAAGTTTTCAGATTTTATAACTGGCTGTGTAGTAGTTGTTTCTGTCTGTTCTAATGATGATATAATTTCTGTTGTAGCTTCAGTTGACTCCTCTACTATTGGTAATGTAGTAGTTTCTGTTGTTGTCTCTGTTGTTGTTTCTTTTTTTCCACTACTAATAACAATACTTATAGCTGTACCTTCGGCCACTTCATTTCCAAAGCTTATACTTTGGTCTATAACTTTTCCTTCTTCTACACTATCACTTTCAACTCTGCTTACTCTTCCGACAGATAAACCTTCACTTTTTATAGTAGCTTTGGCACTTTCTTCATCAAGTCCAATTAAGTTTGGAACTATAACTTGTTCTCCATCTTCTTTACCTTTACTTATATATAGTGTTAATTTGCCACCAGGCTTTAACTTTTTGCCAGCTTCTGGACTTTGTCTTACGACTTTTCCTATATCTATTTCTTGGTCATAAATATATTCTTCTTTAAGTTCTATATCTAAATTTTCTACTTTTCTATACACTTCAGATATATCAAGTCCAACAAAGTCCTCTACTTCAAACTGTCCACTTCCTAAACTAAGTATAACATTTATATTACTTCCTTTTTTTATTCTTTCACCAGGCTCTACATCTTGGTCTATTATAGACCCTTCTTTTATATTTTCATCATATTCTTCTTTTATATTTGTAATATATATCTCTTTGTCTTTAGCTATTTCTACGGCTTCTTCCCACGTCTTACCTTTAAAATCTGGTACTTTAGAATTCCCACCAGATAAAACCCAGACAATTAAAAACCCTGTTATTACACAAATAATTAAAAGAGAAGTTAAAACTGCCCATATGGTAACCTTACGTTCCATAGACTTGTTATTTACTTTATTATTAGGTGCCATAGTTTTAGCTTGTATTATATTTTTACTAACTATTTGTTTTGAATTAATCTTAGATTGATTGTTATTTTTTTCTTTAGCTAAATATTCTCTATCTTCATATTTATCTTTTTGTTTTTGATTGTTATTTTTAGTCATATTTTTTATTTGTTCCATTTCTTCTGGCTTTATGACAACAGTAGGACTATCCTCATCAATACTATTTTCTGTGACAAAGTTTCCACTTTCATCTGATAAAGCTTTTTTAAGGTCATTATTAAGTTCACGTGATGATGAATATCTATTGTCTGCATTTTTAGCTGTTGCTTTCAAAATAATCTTTTCTAAGCTATTAGATACTTTAGGGTTTATATCTCTAATATTAGGTAAGGGTTCATTTATATGTTTCATAGCCAATTGAACCACTCCATCACCGTCAAATGGCAACTTACCTGTTATCATTTCATACATTATTATACCAAGGGAATAAATGTCACTTTTAAAATCTACATATCCACCTCTAGCTTGTTCTGGAGAAAAGTAATGTACACTTCCCATAGTATCTGTAGTTATAGTATTAGATGTGGTAGCTCTTGCTATACCAAAATCGGTGACTTTCACTCCACCGTCTTTTGTTACTAATATATTTTGTGGCTTTATATCTCTATGGACAATATTGTTACTATGTGCTACTTCTAAAGCATTAGCTATTTGTATAGATATACCTAATACTTCTTCATTAGTAAAAGGAGCTTTTGTTTTTATAATATCTTTTAATGTATATCCATCTACATACTCCATAACAATATAATATACATTACCATCATTTCCTACATCATATACATTTGCTATGTTAATATGAGATATTCTAGCTGCTGCTCTAGCCTCTTTACTAAACTTTCCTATAAATTCTTCATCTATAAATTCTTCTTTTAATACTTTAAAACTAACTTTTCTATCTAATTTTAAGTCTTTGGCACAGTATACATTTGCCATACCACCTACACCTATTAGCTCTATTATTTCATATCTATCGCTAATAACTGTCCCTGGCTCTAGTTTCATATTATCACCTCTATTTCTCTATGACAATAACAGCTATATTATCTTTGCCACCATTGTCATTAGCCTTTTGTATAAGACTTTCTACTTTTTCTTCTGTGGATATATTACTATTAGATGCTATTTTAAATATTTCATCATCTTCTACCATATCACTTAATCCATCTGAACACATTATAAAAATATCATCTTCAAATACATCGCAAAATAAAGCATCTGCCTTAACATTTTTTTCTGTGCCTAAAGCTCTTGTTAAAACATTAGAATCCTTAGAGTTATAAGCCTCTTCTTTAGATATGACTCCAGCTTTAAATAAATCCATAGCATAAGTATGGTCTGATGTCATTTGTGCTATTTTATTGTTTCTTATTCCATATAGTCTACAATCCCCTACGTGTGCTACAAATATTTTATTATTTTTTATAGTTGTTGCTAAAAGAGTTGTACCCATATTTTCATATTGTTTATTTGTTTTAGATAATTTAAAAACTTGTTCATTAGCATAAGCTAACGCCGAAACCAAAAGGTCTAAAACTTCATCATCTTCTGTTTCATAAATAAATTGTTCAAAAAAGTCTATTGCAGACTCACTAGCAACTTCTCCAGCTTTATGTCCTCCTACACCGTCTGCTACTATATACAAATTATCAAGACTGCCTATTGGTTCGTTGTTAATATAAACATAGTCTTGATTTATTTTTCTAATTTTACCTACGTTAGTGTTTCCAACACCTATCATTTAAACACCCCATTTCTAATATTTATAGCTTTTTCTAAGTTGCCCACAAGCTGCATTTATATCACTACCTAATTCTCGTCTTATAGTAGTTTCTATGCCAGCATTTTTAAGTAAAGTTGCAAAATTTTTAATTTGTTCCTTTGAACTTTTAATATAGTTTCGTTCTTTAACATCATTTACTGGTATAAGATTTATATGAGCTAAACTTCCTTTTAAAAGTTTTATTATTTCTTTTGCATCTTCTTCTGTGTCATTTACACCTGCTATAAGTGCATATTCATAAGTAACTCTTCTTTTTGTTGTTTTAGCAAAATATTTACAAGCTTCTACAATTTCTCTAACAGTGTATTTTTTAGCAATAGGCATAATACTTTTTCTTTTTTCATCTGTTGGTGCGTGTAAAGACAAGGCAAGATTTATTTGTAGCTTTTTATCGGCAAGTTCATATATTTTAGGTACTATGCCACAAGTTGAAACTGTTATATGTCTTTGTCCAATATTTAGTCCGTCTTTGTGATTTATTATTTCTATAAATTTTAAAAAATTATCAAAGTTATCAAATGGTTCTCCACTTCCCATAAGGACAATACTTCTAATTTTTTCTTTACTATCTTGTTGTATTTTATAAATTTGAGATACCATTTCTGCTGTTGTTAAATTTCTTTCAAGTCCGTCTAATGTTGAGGCACAAAATGTACACCCCATTCTACACCCTACTTGAGATGATATACAAACAGCATTTCCATAGCTATATTTCATTAACACACTTTCTATAATGTGATTATTTTCTAACTTAAATAAATATTTAGTTGTTTTATCTACACTAGATATAAGTTTATCTACTATTTCTATGTTTGTCATTTTAAATCTATTATTTAATTTTTCTCTAAAATCTTTAGATATATTTGACATTTCATCAAAAGAAGAAACATTTTTTTGGTGTAACCAACTAAAAATTTGTTTTGCTCTAAATTTTGCTTCTCCCATATTTACAATTTCTTGTTCTAATTCATCTAGTGTAAGATTTTTTATATCAATTTTTTCCATAAATTACCTTTCTAATTTTATCCTTTTTAACTTAGCAATAAAAAATCCATCTGTATTAAACATATTAGGTAAAATAGTTATATATCCCTTTTCCATACCCTCTATTTTTAAAGAAGAATTAAATTCTATTTTACAAAGTTCAAATCCATAATTTTCACAAATCCATTTTACATTTTCAATGTTTTCTTCTTTAAATAATGTACAAGTGCTATATAAAAGTATTCCACCTTTTTTAACATATTTACAAGAAGATTTTAATATTTCTCTTTGTATAGATACAAGTTCTTTTATATCATTTTCTGTCTTTGTATATTTTATATCTGGTTTTTTTCTAACTATTCCAAAGCCAGAACAAGGTGCATCTATTATAACTTTATCTGCTATTTGTTCATCTTCTTTATAAAACTGTGTAGCATCTTTAAGTTCTAATTTTATATTTTTTATATTAAGCCTTTTTACCCCATCTTCCATAAGTTCTATTTTATGCTTATGTATATCTCTTGAAAAAATTTGCCCTGTATTTTTCATAATATATGAGCAATAAAAAGATTTACCACCAGGAGCAGAGCATACATCTATTATAATGTCATTTTCTTTAGGTTCTAGTGCCTCTATGGCAATCATTGAACTTTCATCCATAATATGAAAAAGACCTTTTTTAAAAGCATTACTTTCTGCTATATTTTTAGTTTTTGTTATATATAAACTATTGTTAGATATTTTGCCATCTTCTACATTCATACCTTCTTTTATTAGGATACTTTTAAGTTCATCTTTTGTTGTTTTATTTGTATTTACACATATTGATACTTTAGGAGATAATATGTTAGCTTCACACATTTGTTTTGTTTTTTCATACCCTAATTGTTGTATGAATTTTTCAATAACCCATTGTTCATAAGAATATTTTATGGCTAAAAATTTAACTGGTTCTTTTTGTTCATCTGGTAATGTTATACTCTCTATATTTCTTGCTATATTTCTTAATACAGCATTTACAAATCCACTAAGTCCATTAAATTTTTTCTTTTTAGTAAAAGAAACAGCTTCATTGCATATAGCAGAAATGGGTACCTTTTCCATAAACTTTATTTGATAAACTGATATTCTAAGGATATTTAATATAAGTGGTTTCATCTTGTTTGTTTTTGTATTAGAAAAACTATTTATTATATAGTCTATAAAAATAATATTTCTAAGTGTTCCGTTTACAAGTTCTGTTATAAAGGCTCTATCTTGACTTTTTATATCTTTGTTATCATTAAAAAATTTTTTTAATGTTAAATTATTATAAGATTGTTGTTCTAATATATCTATTAATGCATAAACTGCAACTTCTCTAGCATTCATCTTTTCACCTAAAACTTTATTTTTAGTCATATTTATATAAAATACGACATTATAATTTTATATTAAAAAAGTGTAATTTTCAAGCATTTTTTATATATATTTCATTTCTATAATTTGTATAATGCCCTTTATTTTTGTATTTTGTTTTACAAAACCAAATTTTTCAAATAGGGATAATCTCTTTTGTAGAATATATATCTATTTATTTTAAAAATTTAATAACCATATTAAAAATAAATCTAATTATAGGAGGCACGTGTATTTCTGCTATATATTCTGCCTCCTTTATTTATATATTATCACAAGGGGATATAAAATTATCTTTTCTAATATATAAATCCCAAAACTATTTTTTTAAAACATATCTTTTAATAGTCTTTCATTACCATAACAAAAATCTAAAACATTTTCACCTTCTGTAATATTTATTATTTTTAATAATTCTTTAAATTTTACAGTAAATCTACATAAATTGTGCTTTCATAATTATTTGCTATTTTATCGTAAAAATGTTTAGATTTTTTTAAATTTATTCATAAAGTCTTCTATTGAAACTTTTTCCAATATTCATCTATTTTATTGTCACCTACTGCATAATAATATTCATCTGCTATATCAAATATTTCACTTTCATCATCTATTAAATAATAGGTGTTTCCTTTTTCTATTTTTATGTTTTTCTTTTTTATTTTATCATTATTAAGCCATTTTAAAAAATCTTGTTCCCATTTATCAGCATATTCTTTTCCAAGTTCTTCATAACTTAATATTTCATCTTGTACTTCAAATATAAATTCTTCTATTTCAAGTTTTATCATAATAAGTTCTCCTTTTATAAATCTTAGATATAACTATACCAATTATTATACCACAAATTCCACCTATAATATGAGTTATTTGTGATACATTATCATAATAAAATTTAATTCCATTATATATTTCTTTCCCAAGATACATTGTAGCAATAAGCACCATAGTAAGAGGAATTTTACCATCTTCTACATTAGTAAAAGAAGTTAAAATAATAAGCATAAAGGCAATACCACTGGCTCCTAAAAGTGCTTTGTTAGATATGATTACTTGTACAACTCCTGTTATAAAAGCTGTTATAACAATTAAAATTAATAACATTTTAGATCCATACTTTTCTTCTAACATAGGTCCAACTATAAGTATTATTAAAAAATTATTAAAAAAATGTTGAAAGTTAGAATGACCTAATATATGGGTAAATACTCTTATATATGATAATGGATTAGTAATACTTGAGCGATATACACTAAAAAACTTTCTTGTTATATATCCGTCTGTTATATTACCTAATATCAAAACTAATAAGCATATTAAAGCAAAAGTTAATATAACTGGTGAATTATATTTTAATTTTTTTAAATATTCCATATATCCTCCTTAAATATTATATTAAATATCTTTTTCTATAAAATGTTGTGAATATTTGTTCCAATAACCTTTGTATATTCTTTTTTCCCCATCTAAGTTAAGTTGATACATTCTAAATGTAACTAATATATTTTTAGGCTGCCATTGTTCTTTATATGTATAACAATAAGTCATACCAATATTTTTTATTATATTTCCACTTCTTTGATTATTAATATCATATGTAGCTGTAATATAAGGTATACTATGTTTTTTAAGATATTCTACAAATGCTTTTGTGGCTTCTGTCATAATTTTATTATTCCAAAATTCTTTTCTAAGTCCATATCCTAAATCATAACTATCATCATTAGATAAATGTATATATCCTATTGGTATATTATCTTCTTTTAAACATATAGCATATTTATAGGGATTGTTATTGTTATATTCATTTTCATATTTTTCATAAAAAAGATTTTCTGCTTCTTTTAAAGACTTTAATGGATACCACGGTAAATATGTATTAGCCTCTTCATCTTTATATATATTAAATATTGCCTGTATATCATCTTTAGTAAACTGTCTTAAAATAAGACGATTTGTATATATTTTTTCTTTTATTGTCATAATATGCTCCTTAAAATAAATCAATTTTTTTGATACTTCGTATCAAAAAACAACTATTCCTATTATTTTTCAAAATAAAGTCATAGCTTAATTGAAATTATAAATTACCTATACAATGTATAGGTAATTTATATTAAAATTATTCATATCTAAGTGCTTCTATTGGGTCTAATTTTGCTGCCTTACCAGCTGGATAAACTCCAAATATAACACCTACAATAGTTGAAACAAGCATTGCACCTATTGATACAGGCATAGATAAAACTGGTGGTTTCATTTCCATACCAGTACTAATTGTAAAAAATGAATTAAGAAAATTACCTAGAACCATACTAACAGAATATCCTACTATTATACCAATAATACCACCTAAGGCACATATAAACATAGATTCTATTAAAAACTGTGTTTTTATATTACTATTAGTAGCTCCTAGTGACTTTCTTATGCCTATTTCTCGTGTTCTTTCTGTTACTGTCACAAGCATTATGTTCATAACACCTATACCACCTACTAAAAGGGATATACTTGCTACAAATCCTATAAATACAGTAAACATATTTATAACTTGTTCTATTTGTTTTATTTGTTCCATATTAGATATAGCCATATACTTATCATCTGTTGTGTTATGATTAGCCGCTAATATTCTTACTATTTCATTTTTGGTTCTTGTCAAGTTTTCAGTGTCATTAAGCTCTACATATAACATATCTACTTGTTCTGTATCGTATATATCAAGTGCTGTATTAAGAGGCATTGGTATCATAGTACCCATCAAAGCTTCATTTTCTGAACTTATTACACCTACTACTTGAAATTTATAGTCTTTATTGTTTATAAATAAGTTTACTTCTTCGCCTACAACGTCTTTTCTTCCAAATACTTTCATTGCCATATTTTCATCTATAAGGCATACTTTTGCTTTGGTACTATTTTCCTTCTCTGTAAAAACTCTACCATATTTTAGTTTAAAAAAGTTTTTTTGCATATAAGAAAACTCTACTTCAGACCCAAACATATTAACTGTTTCTTCTTCTTCAGGATTTTTAAGAGTTATACTTCCTCTTAAACTAACATAGCCAGAAACATATTTTATATTAGGGTGACTTTTTAAAGATTCTGCATCATCTATAGAAATGTTATCCTTTGATGTAACCCCTGAGCTCCAATTTGTTACAATTTGTATAGATTTAGAATTTAATATATCAAAAGCACTTTTTATAGTATTTTCAAACCCTTTACCAAGAGCTGTTATTGTTATAACAGAAGAAACACCTATTATAATACCTATCATTGTAAGAAATGTTCTCATTTTGTTAGAAAAAACACTAGATATAGCAGCTGATATATTTTCAAAAATATTCATATTATCACACTCCTTTTATTCATATCTAAGTGCTTCTATCGGGTCAAGTTTTGCGGCTTTTCCCGCTGGATAAACTCCAAATATAACACCTATCATACTAGATATTAAAACTGCACCTATAACAACTGGTATAGAAACCTCTGGTTTTAAAGTAGAGCCCATAAGAGATATTACTTTGCCTGCTAAAAAACTACCTATATATCCTAAAATTATACCTACTACACCACCAAGTAGTGCTACTGTTATAGCTTCTATTAAAAATTGCATTTTTATATTACTATTAGTAGCTCCTAAAGATTTTCTTATACCAATTTCTTTTGTTCTTTCTGTTACTGTCACAAGCATTATGTTCATAACACCTATACCACCTACTAAAAGAGATATACTAGCTACAAGTCCTATAAACACAGTAAACATTTGTATAGTAGCACTCATAGTATTCATCATTTCAAAACTACCTGAAACTTGATATTTTTCTTCTTGGTTATTGTGATTACTAGTTAATACTTTTAATATTTCTCTTTTAGTTTTATCAAATATACTACTATCTATAACTTTTAAATTAATTGTTTCAAATGTTTGCTCTGTATTGCCTAAAAAATCCATAGATGTTTCTATTGGAAAATATATTGAAGGAGTATAAAAATCTGCTTGTTCTATTTCATAAACACCTATTACCTCTAACTCTATGCTTTTTATATCACCAAAAACAGTCTCTGCAGATATAGTCTCGCCTATGGCATCTTCTCTTCCAAATATTTCTTTAGCAAGGTTATTATCTATTACACATACTTTAGATTTACCTTGTCTATCTTTTTCATCTATAAATCTACCATATTTCATTTTTAAATTTTTTAAGCCTTTAGCATCTTCATTTGTTCCATTTAATATACAACTTTTTAACTGTGATGGGTCTTTTAGCTCTACTGAAACATTAGAACCATAAGATGGTGAAACAAATTCTATATTTTCAAGCTCTCTTAAAGAATCTAAATCTTTTAATGTAAATTTATCTTTATCTCTTATTGTTTCATTATATGATGTATAAACTTCTATCGCACCAGCGTCTATACCTGAAAATGTTTCATTCATATCATTTTGAAAACCTTTGCCTATGGCAGTTATAATTATAACAGCTGTTATCCCGATAATTATTCCAAGAGTTGTAAGAAAGGTTCTCATTTTACTAGAAAGAATATTAAATATAGCCGATTTAAAATTCTCTATAATATTCATTAGTCCTCACCTACAATCTTTTGTGGTTGATTTAAGTAGTCCTCAAGGACAACTCCATCTTTAAAACGTATTATTCTTTTTGTATATTCAGCAACGTCTGGTTCGTGAGTTACCATAACTATTGTTACTCCGTTGTTGTTTAGTTTTTGAAAAATTTCTATAATTTCAAAAGTAGACTTAGAATCTAGATTACCTGTTGGTTCGTCGGCTAGTATTATAGCTGGGTCATTTACAAGACTTCTAGCTATGGCTACTCTTTGTCTTTGTCCACCAGACATTTCGTTTGGTTTATGGTGCTCTCTCCCCAAAAGCCCTACTATATCTAAAGAATGTAGCGCTTTTTTTCTTCTTTCTTCTCTCCCAATGCCTGCATATACCATTGGTAATTCTACATTTTGTAAAGCAGAAAGCTTTGGTAAAAGATTAAAGGATTGAAAAACAAATCCTATTTTTTTATTTCTAACATATGCTAGCTTTTTTCCTGATATTTTGCTAACATCTTCTCCGTCTAATATGTACTGTCCTGATGATAAAGTGTCTAAACACCCTAAAATATTCATCATTGTAGATTTACCACAACCAGAAGACCCCATTATAGATACAAACTCACCAGGAGAAACACTAAAGTTTATACCTTTTAAAGCCTCTACTTCTATTTTACCATTTTTATATACCTTTTTCACATCTTTTATTTCTATTATACTCATATTTGTACCTCCCTACATACCAGCATTACCACCTTGTTGGCTTGTTTCTTCTAATGGATTAATTTTCATACCTTCTTGCATATTTTCTGTAGGAGCAGATACTACTTTTTCACCTTGTGAAAGTCCTTCTACTGATGCCATAGAGTTTTTAATAGATTTTACTTTTATAGTTCTCTTTTCTAAAGTTCCATCTTCTTTAACGACAAATACATATTCTGAGCTTACATCGTCTTTTTTCTCTGACATATAAGACATTATAGGAATAACTAAAGCATTTTCATCTACTTTTGTTGTTATAGTTAAATCTGTTGTATATCCTGCCTTTAATGTTGTGTTGTTAGGCATAGACACTTCTACTTTTACTACACTTTTTTCACTCCCTCCTACATTTTTTGTTTCAGCTAAAGGATATACTTTTGTTATTTGTCCTTCAAATTCTTCATCTGTTGTCTCACTTGTTATTAAAACACTTTGACCAACGGCTATTCCGTCCATATCATATTCTGGTATGTAAGATTCTATAACAAGGTCATTTAAGTTTCCAACTTCGGCTACTATTTTCCCCTCTGTTACGGCTTCTCCATCTGATACATAAAGTTTAACTAAAGTACCTGTTATAGGTGATGTAGATGAAACTTCAAAATCATTTATATCTTGTGTAAGTTGGTTTACTCTAAGTTGAGCTTGTTGTACAATAACTTTTTGACTATCTATTTTATTTTGTGTACTAGGGTCTGACTCTTTATTTTTTGCTGTTTCATACTGTGACTTATTAGCCTCTAATTGTTTTTTAGCTGCATCTAAGCTGTTTTGAGCACTTGTTTTTTGGTTTTGTAAGTTTGTAAGTGCTGTTTCAAAATTATTAAATTCTGTTAAAGATATTGCCCCTTGAGAATATAATATATTTGCTCCG
The DNA here is from genome assembly GCA_944383305.1 of uncultured Clostridia bacterium. Lineage (GTDB taxonomy): Bacteria > Bacillota > Clostridia > Lachnospirales > CAG-274 > Tyzzerella. The sequence continues at coordinate 41,747 of CALWOZ010000017.1, forward strand.
TCTAAGTCTGTTTGTGCTTTAGATATATCTTTATCTAATTGTGTAAGGTTATTTTCTAAATCTAATATAGACTTTTCTGATTGGCTAATTTGTGCCTCTAATTGTTTTAACTGACTTTCATCTGTTGGTAAATTAAGTCCTTCTAAAGCTAAATTAGCAGATTTTAAAGAAAGTTTAGCATCGTCTAATTGTCTTTGTAAATCTTCTAAGGCTGACTTATCATATTGTACTATAATGTCACCTTGATTTACAGAATCCCCTTCATTTATAGGTAGACTGTTTACTTTTCCAGTATTTTTAGCATATACGGATATTTTATCTCTAAAAGCAACTATACCATCTGCATCAACTGTTGTTACCATTCTTTGTGTATCTACGTTACTTACTTGAACAGTTGGTACTGTTTCTACATTTTTAGGCTTCATCATAGATGAAGCAAAAACTCCTACTCCTGCTACTACTATTACTAAAACACTAGCTATTATTGCTATTTTCTTTTTCATATTTCTATCCTCCTAAAAATCATTTTAATATGATACGAATAATTTTAAAAAAGTATTATTAATTATCAAAATTTATACCAAAATGTTTGTATCCTATATTAGTTATTTCTCGACCTCTAGGTGTTCTTTTTATAAATCCTAATTGAATAAGATAAGGCTCATAAACTTCTTCTATTGTATCGCTTTCTTCTCCAATAGATACTGCAAGATTGTCTACACCAACAGGACCTCCTGAAAATTTTTCTATAATAGTCTTTAATATTTTTTGGTCAATATTATCAAGACCTAATTTATCTACTTCTAATAGATTTAATGTTTCATCGGCTACTTTTTTGTTTATTTTACCATCATATCTAACTTGAGCAAAATCTCTAACTCTTTTTAATAATCTATTAGCTATTCTTGGAGTGCCTCTGGAGCGTCTAGCTATTTCTAATGCACCTTCATCATCTATTTCTATGTCTAAAACACCAGCAGAGCGTATTACAATATGTTTAAGTTCTTGTGCTTCATACATTTCTAAGCGACTAATAACGCCAAATCTATCTCTTAAGGGATTTGTCAAAAGTCCTATTCTAGTTGTTGCTCCTATAAGAGTAAACTTTGGTAAATCTACTCTTATACTTTTGCTAGATGGACCTTTACCTATCATTATATCAAGAGAAAAATCCTCCATAGCTGGATATAATACTTCTTCTATCGTTCTGTTAAGTCTGTGAATTTCATCTACAAATAAAATGTCCCCTTCATTTAAGGAGTTTAATATAGCTGCCATATCTCCTGGGCGTTCTATAGCTGGTCCTGACGTTGTCTTTATATTTACACCCATTTCATTGGCTATAATATTAGATAATGTAGTTTTACCAAGACCGGGAGGGCCGTATAAAAGAACGTGGTCTAAAGGCTCATTTCTAATTTTTGCAGCCTCTATATAGACTTTTAAAGTTTCTTTTACCTTTTTTTGACCTATGTATGTGTCTATTGTCTGAGGTCTTAGCTTTGTTTCTATCTCTATATCTTCTTGTCTAAAATCTGATGTGATTATTCTGTCTTTTATGTTAATCACCTCCTTTATTTAGATAACTTTTTAAGACATAAACTTATCATTTTATCTACAGATATATTTTTATCTTCAATAGAATTAATAGATTTTACTATTTCTTGTCTTGTAAAGCCAAGGGCTATTAATGCCTCTAATGTTTCTTTAGTTGTGTCGTCTTCTTCTATGTCATTAATTACTTGTGGTTCTATATTTATAGCATCTGATATGTCTACTTTGTCTTTTAACTCTAAGGCTATTCTTTGAGCTATTTTTTTACCAATACCTTGTCCACTAGATAATGCCTTTATATCTGAGGTTATAATAGCTGTTATTATTTCTTGTGGTGTCATTACGTTTAAAAGTGCTATTGCTCCTTTTGGACCGACGCCCGATACAGTAATAAGCCTTTCAAAAAGTTGTAGTTCATCTAATGTTAAAAATCCAAAGAGAGAGATTTCTCCCTCTTTAACATTCATAAAGGTATATATCTTTACATTTTGTCTATTTTTATATAAATAAGAATATAGTTTTTCAGAAACATTCACTTTATATCCTATGCCATTGTTTTCTATTATTATTAATCCTTCTTTTAATATTTCTATGTTACCTTTTATAAAACTAATCATATTTACCTCTAAGCTTTAAATTGATTTTCATTAGTTATATATTTGTATCCTATGTTATTAAGCTTTTGCTCTATTTCATTTTTATCTATATTATAACTTTCACAAAAACTATCTAAACTATCAAAATCATCTCTAAGCTTTGTATTTATAAAACTTAATAACATATATGGGTCTTTTGGTATATTCATATTTATTATCTCTCCTTAAAAAGTTTATCTTTTATTATAACATATATATATTAAAATTTCTACATTTTATTTATTTTATCTAAGCTATTAAGGTCATCTCTAAGCTTTGTTATATATTTTTATATTTACATTATATTAAAATAATAATATAATATTTTTAATACAATAAGGTGTGGTGGTTTATATTAATAAGCTTTTTAATAAAAATATTGATAAAATAAGTCTTTTTTTACTTTTATTTAACTTTTTAGCTTTTTTTATAAATACTAAATATGGTTCTTTATATTCCTACTTTTTTAAAAATTATGATGGTATAGTTAGTAGTTTTGTGTTTATTTTATGTTACATTTTGGCTAAAAAGAAAAATAGTAAATATTCTACGATAACTTTAAAGATTTTAAAATTTCTTATTATAATAATATTTTTTATGTGTATATTTGTATTTATATCAAATATTGTTTATAATCTTTAAATTTTTTATATGTCTTTTATAGGTAAAATAGAATATTCATTTTCTTCTATTTTTTCACCTAATTTAAAGTTTACTTTTTCTTTAAATATAGGTCCGTCTGATACAAAGGTGTGATATTCTCCATTTTCTCCACATATATCTGCACCTTCTTTTTCTATTTGTTCACATATTTCTTTTGTCATAGTCATACCTAAAAATCTATCATCTAATTTATTAGTATTTATAACTGTAAAGTTAGCTATAAATCCACTTTCTAAAAATTCATATACAAGTTTTTTTCTATCTTCTTTCCAAAGTGGAAAGCAAGGCTTAAGCCCTACATTTTCGCATCTTTCGCTACACCATTTAAGATGCCCTTCTAAATCTATATCTCCAAATATACATACCTCTGCTCCTTGCTCCTTTGCCTTTATAAGTGCCTTTTCAAAGTTTTCGGTGTATTCTTCGCCACTTGTTTCTATAAGCCATATGGGAATATTTAAAGATTTAGACACACTGTCTAAAACTCCTTTAGGTACACCGTGAAACCAGGATAAATTTCTATCTTTATTATAAGTTATTATAAAGCATAAAGGCTTAAGCCCTGCTTTTATAGCTCTATATATAGAAAGCATACTATCTTTACCACCACTATAAGATGCTACAAATTTTTTACCTTTTAATTCTTTTTCTATCATTTTATCACCTTTTTATAGTATTTTTAAATATATCTTCTATTGCAAATATTAATTTTTCATTCTGTTCTTTTTTATATATTCCTATTCTAAAATATTCACTTGTAAGATTAGTATAATTACCACAATTTCTTATACAAATATTATATTTTTCATATAAAATTTTATCAAAACCTTTATATCCTTTAAAAAATATATAATTTGCATTACTGCCTATTATTTTAAAATTTAATAGTTTAAGACTATTTTTTATTTTTTCTTTTTCTTCATATATATAATCTAAACTTTTTTGTAAATATATCTCACAGTCTTTAAGACAGTATATCCCCATTTCTTGAGCAAAAATAGATACAGCCCAGTCTGCACCATAAAAATATAAATTATCAATTGTTTTATTATTATATGTAATACAATATCCAAGTCTAAATCCTGCTAATGCAAATATTTTAGTAAAGGCTTTTAAAATAATTAAATTATTATAACTTTCTATAAATTTTTTAGAAGAGTAGGCTTCATTATTTGTTATAAAATCCATAAAACATTCATCTATAAAAACATAGCCCTTACTAATTTTTAAAATTTTTTCTATTAAACTATTATTTATTAATTGTCCTGTTGGATTGTTAGGATTACATAAAAATATAATATCAAATTGTTCATTTTTTATAATATCTAATATATTCTCTTTTAAATTAAAATCATCTTTTTCTAATAAAATATGTTTATATATTTTACAGTCTACTGTTTTTAATGCTCTTTCATAATCTGAAAAAGTAGGTGCTAAAACTAAGGCTTTTTTAGGCTTTAAATATGACACTATTCTAAAAATTATATCTGATGCACCATTGCTACAAAATATGTAGTCTTTATCCACCTTTTCATAGTCACTAATAGCCTGTCTAAGATTTGTACAAAAATTATCTGGATAAAAGGTACTTTTATCCATAGCGGTTTTTAAAATGTCAATACTACCTTCTTTTAAGCCCAATGGATTTATATTAGCAGAAAAATCTATTATATTGCTATTTTTAAATACTTCATTTCCTCCGTGTTCATATTTATACATAATCTATCCTTTCATAATAAAGTTTATAATTATTAAAATTAAAATACACTCTATTGTAGATATATACATAAGTTTATTAGCCAAGACTATATCTTCTAGTTGCACATTTTTAATATTATCTCCTATTGTTTTCTTTTCTACAACCTTACCTTTATATGTACTAGCTCCACCTAATTGTATGCTTAAAGCTCCGGCACATACAGCCTCTGTATGAGCAGAATTAGGACTTAAATGATTGTATCTATCCCTAAAATAAATTTTACAAGCATTTTTAAAGTTAAGTCTAGCTATAAAAGTAGATATTAACATTAATATAGCTGAAATTCTTGCTGGTATAAAATTAGCTATATCATCTAACCTTGCTGAAAATTTACCTAAATACATAAATTTTTCATTTTTGTACCCAACCATAGAATCTAATGTATTAATAGCCTTATATACCATTCCTAATGGTACTCCTCCTAAAAATAAATATATTAAAGGAGCTATAACTCCATCTGATAAATTTTCTGATATAGTTTCTACTGTTGCTTTTATTATTTTTTCTTCTTCTAAGTTTTTAGTATCTCTCCCAACTATATAAGATAAATATAACCTAGCATTTTCTATATTTTTATTTTTTAGTTGTTTATATATTTTCATACTTTCTGTATAAAGACACTTAGGAGCAATTATAAAATAGCACATTAAAATCTCAAAAATAAAACCTAAATAAAAGTTTATTTTATAAAATATATTAACAATAAATGTAAATAATAAAAATATAAAAATAAGTATTATTATATTCATAATCATTCCATATATAAATTGTAATTTAGGCTTTTGTATTTTTAATTTATCATAAATTTTTATACCTATGCTATTTATATATCCCAAAAATCGTATAGGGTGAAAGGGATTTTGAGGGTCTCCTAAAATACAATCTATTATAAATCCTAATATTATAGCCAAAAATGTAATTTGATTAATAATCATATTTTACCTCATAATAAAATATTTAAAAATTCATATAATTTTTTATCATTATAAAAAATATAGTCTGAATTATCTAAAATATTTTTAGATAAGTTTCTACTGCCACCAAAGGCTATACCAATTTTAGCAAGTTTTATCATCTCTACATCATTATCTCCATCGCCAATGGCTACAAAGTCAAAGTCAAAATTTTTAGTTATATCCTTTTTGTTAATTACTTTATGTACTGTATGGATTTTACCCTCTTTTACTGTACCTATACAAGAAAAATATCTTTGTTCCATATTAAGCCTTTTTAAAATAGGCTTAACTATTATATCTAAATTTCCAGTTACAATGATACATCTTTCTTTATTTTCTAAAATAAACTTTTCTATATATTCATTTAGTTTAATATTCTCCACTATTTTATGTATAGTTTTTATAGGTATATTTTTTAGCATATTAACTCTATTTTTAAAATTTTGTTCAAAATCTTCTTCGCCGTTCATAGCCTTTTCTGTCAAGATTTGCATTTCTTCATATAGACCTATTTCTTTAGCAATTATAGGTAAAATCTCTTCTTTAGTTATTGTAGAATCTAAATCAAAAATAAATTTATATTTATAATTTAACATAAAAATCCTTTCTATACACACTATTTTTCTATACCAACTCTAGCCATAACCCCTTTATTATAATAATGTTTTACTTCTTTCATTTCTGTAACTAAATCTGCCTTTTCTTTTACACTTTCTAACGCGTATCTCCCTGTTAATATAAGTTCTGCACTATAAGGTTTAATATCCATTAAATCTAATATTTGTTGTTCTGTTAATATTTCCATATATACTGCTACATTTATTTCATCAAATATATAAATATCATATTCATTTTGTTTTAAAATTTCTATGGCTCTATCATATCCATTGTTACCACAAGATATGTCATAATCTTTTAATGCACCCTTTTTAGCAAATCCTTTACCTGTTCCATATTGTTCTACTGTTACATTAGGTAAAAACTCTCTTATAGCCTTTATTTCGCTATATTCATCATCTTTCATAAACTGACCTATATATATTTTTTTACCTGCTCCACTTGCTCTTAATGTTAAGCCTAACATACAAGTAGTTTTACCTTTTCCATTTCCTGTATATATTTGTATATATCCTTTTTCCATAATACTCTCCTTATTATAATAAAATCAATTTTTTTAAATATTTTATTTGTAAAAATTAATAATAGAAATAATTAAAGACAAGGAATATATTTATTTTATCCTTGTCTTTTATATCCCTATTAATTATCATTACATTTTATGTTTATCCCGTTTTTCTTAAAAAATTTTAAAATAATATCCTCCCATATTTTATCTTCTTTTTTATCTAATGAAAAGACTTTTTGACTTGTCCCTGTTGTACCAGTTATAACATTATTTTGATATGTAATATTTAAAAACATAGCATTTGCATTTTCACATAAGTTATTAACACTGTCATCATCTAAAGAAAATACTATTTTAAAAAATTTAGGCTTTTTATCACCTTTAATAAGACTTACAATATATGGTTTTAGCTCTTTCCATTTTACAAAATATCTATTTTCATCTTCGTTTAAATAATCTTTATTTATATTACATAAAATATCATATTTAACAATAGTTTCTAAAGATACATTTCTAACTTCTAATTTGTCAAAGCTTTCTTCTTTTAAAAGCTTTTGCATAAAAATTTTAACCTCATCTTCTTCAATAGAAAAGACTAACATACTCTCACCTCAAAAAATATTATATTAAAATAGTATATATAACAATAGTATATATACTATTTATAATAAACATTATTTTTCTAATAATTTTATAGCTTTAAAGGCTGCTAATTGTTCTGCATCTTTTTTACTTTTGCCTTGTCCTATGCCAAGTTCTTTATCATTGTGTGTTACTTTTACAGTAAATACTTTGTCGTGGGCTGGACCTTCTTCATTTATTATTGTGTATTTAATAGGTTCTGTACTATTTTTTTGTATAATCTCTTGTAAATATGTTTTACAATCATTCATTTCAAAAGTTTTTCTTTTTTCGTTTATAATGTCTTCCATTTTTGTCAATATAAACTTTTCTACTTTTGATATATCTGAGGAATCTATATATATAGCTCCTATTATTGCTTCAAAGGCATCTGCTAATATAGAATCTCTTTCTCTACCACCAGTTAGTTCTTCGCCTTTACCTAATAAAATATTTTGACCTATATTAATTTGTCTTGCTTTTTTAGCTAAAGAAGTTTCACATACAATACTTGCTCTAAGTTTAGTCAACTCACCCTCTGATAATTCGCTAAATCTTGTAAATATATGCTTACTTATAACAAGTTCTAAAACAGCATCACCTAAAAACTCTAGTCTTTCATTATTTTCTATATGTTCTTTTTTTTCGTGGCTAAAAGATGTATGAGTTAAAGCTACTTTTAATAAATTTTTATTTAAAAAATTATATCCTATATCTAAATCCATTTATCCTCCTATTAATAAATTCTTCTTAAAAATAAATATATATTTTATTATTTATATTTAACAAAAATTTATTCTTTATAATATTATATAAATAAAATTACCATAAAATAAATTAAAGTGAGCCTAAACTATAAATTATAGGTATAGCTCACCATTTAATTTAATATAATATTTTCTATTTACTATCATAGATAATAAATAGAAGCTATTTCTTTTTATTTATTATTTTATATTAAAATTAATAAAAACAAAGTTATAGCCTTATTATTAATAATAAAATTATTTTGCAGCTTCTATATAATTCACTGCATCTCCAACTGTTTTAATTTTTTCTGCATCTTCATTTTGAAACTC